>JAJPJR010000006.1 GCA_021324165.1 Armatimonadota bacterium | reverse complement strand
CGAAGATTATGCGAAGAAAAACTTTGCCGCGACCAAATCGCGCAATCCGAAAAACCAGGACGGCACGCCGATGAGCGATGAGCAGATCACCAAAATGCTCACCGATCAGGGCAGGCAGATGAATGAATCGTTCGTGTATACGGCCGTGTCGCAGAAGGCGACTCTGCTCACCGATGCAAATCGAAAAGACGATGCGATTAAACTGTTGAACGGCTTCATTTCGGAAAACCCGAACAGCGCCTATGCGCGCAGCATCAAAGGGCAGCTGACGCAGCTCACGATTGTTGGAATGCTCGCTCCGGCGCTGACGTTCGACCGCGTGCACGGAGAGTTCAAAAGCCTTGCCGATTTGAAGGGCAAAATTGTGGTGGTGGATTTCACCGCGCACTGGTGCGGCCCGTGCCAGGCTTCTGTTCCTGACATGATCAAAATGTACAACGACCTGCATCCGAAAGGGCTGGAGATGGTGGCGGTCACATCGTATTACGGATTCTTGGGCGACAAGAAAAACCTCAAGCCCGAAGAGGAGTTCGATGCGATGAAAGGGTTCCTTGCCGAAAAGCAGGAACCGTGGCCGATGATCTTCGGTGAAAAGACCAACGGCGCAAATTATGGCGTTACCGGAATCCCGACTTGGGCAGTGCTGGATCGCGAAGGAAAAATCGCGTTTTTGCACGTGGGTTATTCGGCGCCATCTTTTGCCGAGTTTCGAAAGAAGGTCGAGGCGCTGCTGGCAAGCAAGCAGCCCTAATGGCACAAGCCGATCCGCGGCGATCCCGCGGATCGGCTGCCGATACGGCTAATCAAACTGCCGCCTGAAGCGGCATTTATATGAGCGTCTGACCAGACAAAGTCCGGCTGCGCCTATCGGTTCGTTAAGGTCTTTGGCTCGATGAGCATCCCGGAAAGTTCCGCACATGGAGCGATTTTACGGATTGGTGCTGCGCCCATTGAACAGTTGGAAAGAAAGGGGCGGCGCGGTCGGAAACACTTTTGCGGCTGCGGCTTGACTTCGCATTCGGACTTGCAAAATCGTTCTCAACACAGCACGGTAATCGGTTGTAACTTTCAAATCTCCCGGTCCGGAAAGTTTTTCTTCGGAAAGGCCGGGCCATTCTCCGTGCACTTTTCCGCCATGCAATCCTTCTCCGATCACGAACATCAGGCTTGCGCTGCCGTGATCGGTTCCCAAGCCGCTGTTTTCATACGCGCGGCGGCCGAATTCGGTCATCACAACAACCGTAACACGGCGGCGAATCCGCGCGATGTCTCGATCGAACGCCGCGAGCGAATCGCCTAAGTCGGAAAGCTGCGATGCCAGCCAGCCCGACGTCGTTCCTTGAGCCACGTGCGTATCCCACCCGCCGCGCTCAAGGCAGGCGATCTCGAGCCCGAAATCGCTTTTCACAAGAAACGCAACCTGCTTCAACGCTTGCGCGAAATCGCTGTCGGGATACACTGCGCCGTTTTCGGGCCGATATGCATCCATTCGCGATCGTTCAAGCATCTGCAGCACGCGAAGCGACTCTCTGCCCGATCGAGTCATCAAGTCGGATCCGTTCGCATACATCGCGGCAAGGTGCGGTTTCATCTGTTCGTTCCGCAAACGATATTCCGACAGAGATTCGATCGCAACGCAGTTGGTTCCGCCGCGCAGCGAGTCGGGCATCACCGGGCTGAACGCCACCGCGCGAAGCGCGGAATCGTGGTCGGTACGCGTGGCGTTTAGATATCGAGCCAGCCATCCGTTGCCGGTGCTTTCCTCGGCTGTCGCAACCCCCCGCTCCATCGCGTTCATCGCTTCGAAGTGCGAATGCGAACTGTCTTGCGAACCTGCTGCGTGCACAATCGCAACTCTTCCTTCTGCAAAAGAAGGAATCAGCTTGGAAAGTGCGGGATGCAAGCCAAAGAATCCATCGAGATTGTGCAAATCATTTTTGCGCAGAGCAAGGGTGGGCCTGGATTGGTAATAAGCGTCTTCGCCAAACGGTGCGACAGCGGAAAGGCCGTCCATTCCGCCGCGAAGAAACACGACAACCAACGTGTGCTCTGTGCCTTTTTTGTTCAGCACGATTTGCGACAGCGCCTTTGTCCCAAGAACAGCACACGAAACAGTGCCGAAAAGCGCACGGCGGGAGATCATCGCGTATTCATCGCACCAGTTCATTTGAGTTACCTCCACTGAAATTCGGGCGAACTGAGACAAAGCGCCAGAAACATCTCTTCGGAAACGTTCGTTGGAATGCCGCCTTCGCGCAAGCCAAGCGTTATCTGCCGCATCGTTTTGACGAGAGGAAGCGTCGAGAGCTGTTTCAACTGCGTCAGGTTGAGATTTGTTCCAGGGATTCGATTGAATGCGAGTTCACTCGCGAAATTCCATCGCGCAAGAAGCGATCCCGACCACGAAGCGGCATCCACAGGAAATCCGTCAGGCATCGGCCATTCAAAGATTGACTGCCCCATATCATCGAGATGTTTTTGCACCGCGCGCCCGCAATCAGAATTCGCGTCAACCGCCCTGAGCGCCGATGCGACGAAATCGAACGGGCGCTTGACGATTGGCGGCGATTCCATGAGCGCCTTGGAAAGCAGCACCGTTTTTAAAATAGATTTGATGTCGCCGTGGGTTTGCAAATACGTTTGCGATACGTTTTCAACCATACGGTTATCGCTTTCGCCAAGAAAATATGTGCAAAGTTTTTTGGCGATGTGCCTTGCGGTGCTGGGGTGAAAGGCAAGAATCTCCAGCACGCGCTCGCCGTCGCTGATTCCTCCTCCGGGGGGTATGCGCTGCCCGAGAACCGTCTTTTCCTGATCATCGTGCACCGATTCATCGAATCGAAATGTTCCGCGCGGATGCAAAAACCGGTTTTCGATCGTCCACCCTGTGAAGCAACGGGCGACCTCTTGAACGTCGCGCTGAGTGTAGCCGCCGTCCACACCAAGAGTATGCAGCTCCATCAGTTCTCTTGCGTAGTTTTCATTCGCGGTGCCTGCTTTGTTGGAATCGTTGTCAAGGTATTCGAGCATCGCGGGGCTTTTGGCTGAAGCGTAAAGCAGATTGGGAAAACTGCCCAAAGCGTGTTTTCGAATCACTTCGACATCGTCGGTCGGCTTCCGCCATGCTTCGTAACGTTTACGGGCATAAATGTTGAAATGGTTCGACCAGAAGTCAACCATCCGCTCTTGCAGTTGGTTCGGATCGAATACCGCTCGCAACAGGGCCGCCTGTTTCAACTGGTTCACGATTTCTCCTTCTGGCAGATCGCGAAGTTCGGCGGAATCAATGCAAAAAATATCGAGCCGCGCGAGCGCAAGTTTCAAGGCGTCGTCCATTGGCAAAGCTGCATTCAACTGTTGGTGCACGAACGTTTCGATGCCCATGGCGGAAACCGTTTCGGGAAGTTCTGGCGTCGGGCCGAAAGTTGTTCGATCAATCACCCGCATCACGGCACCAATGCGGCCGCTCAGCGGGCGGATCGGCGCGTGGGAACTGTTGCCGAGCAGATCGCGAATCTGGTTGGAGCAGCCCGCGAGGCCGGCGGCCGCGCCTATTGCGGCAGTGTTCTTCAGAAGTTTGCGACGCGTAATGCCCATCACGCACCTCCGGCGTCTTGCTGCATTGCATGTTTCGGCACTCGGCTCAACACCGCGTACGCCCCTGCACCTGCGCAAACTGTTGTGATTATGGGCGCGAGAATGAACCATCCGAAGAACGGCATCACGCACGCGATGATGAGCAGCGCGGCGGCCTTTCCGGCAGCGTTTGTCAGCGAGATTCTTGAATCTCGCTTCATCATCCGTTCGGCAAGCAGCGATGCAAGGCCGGCCGCGCCGATCGCCGCAATGATAATCAGAGCAAAGTATCCCAAGGCACCAATCAGCTTAGCGATCGGCAGCGGGATGCGCATCAGAACTCCGGACGCGAAGCCGAGAGTTAGAATGATCAGCGCGCCGACCGCCGCCGAACGAGCCGGATGGTGTTCGATCTCCTGTTGCGACTTCAGCGCCTTTGAACTGAACAGATAAGCGACGCACAGAATCAGCGCCCAACTCGAAAGACAGATCGCCGTGATTGTCGCGATCACCGTCAAAGCATCTCCAATCGTAATCCCCATGATGTTCCTCCTGTGGCTGATGTATGGTACGACGAAAAAACCGCTGAGCTGTGAAAATTGGGCCTTTTGGGCCGGGACGTTCGTCCCGCGCGGTAATCTATCGGGCATGCGAAAAATGGCGATTCTTCTCGCCCCAGCGGCGCTGTATCTGGCCGCAGGGTGCGGGCCGAGAACACCGGCGGACTTGAACAGCGACGTGGGTGGAACCGAACTCAAAGCCACCGCCCAAAAAGGCGATGCTTACGATTCCGAAATGCAGATGCAGATGACGGTAAAAACCACCGACAAAAACGCGAAAACCCAACAAGACACGCTGTTGATGAAAGTCGAAACCCACAGCGAACTGATCTCGGTGGAGGGCGGCAAGTTCAGCTGGGCCGACACGATAACCGATGTGCAAGCGAGCGGCACGGGCGCGCTGCAAAAAGCCGCTTTGGTCAACCAGACATTGAAAGGGATGCGCTCGATCGTGACGATGGATGAACACGGCAAAATTCTTGACACCAAAGTGGAAAATGCGCCGCGGGGATCGGTCGGCAACCTGAGCGCCCTGCAAGGTTTCGATTTTCCAGAAAAACCGATCAAGGTGGGCGACAGCTGGGAATCGTCGCAGCGGTACGCGGGCGCTGATATTAAAATGAAGCACACGGTGGTCGAGATCACCGATTCGGTCATCAAACTCGATTCGGCGTTGTTGAACAGTTCGATCGCAACGCCGTCGGGGGCGATGCATGTCGAGATTGACCGCAAAACGCTGCGCCCGATGAAAGTTGATTGGAGCACCGAAACCAGCGCAAGCGATGTGGCGATCACGCAGACGATGCACATGCAGCGAAAATGAAGCCGCGGCTTGGGACAGTTCCGTACCTCAATGCGGAGCCGCTGATCAGCTGGTTTCGCACGCCCGAGGGCGGATCGCAGGCAGATCTGTTTGCGGATGTGCCTGCGCAATTGGCGCCGAAGGTGTTGCGAGGCGAGCTGGATTGCGCTATCGCCAGCAGTTTCTTCGTCATAGGGTCATCCAGTTTGCGCATTGCGCCGAATGTGTCCATCAGTTCATTCGGCCCGGTTGAAAGCGTGAGGCTGTTTTCAAAAGTTCCGTTTGAAAAGATCGAAACGCTGGCGCTGGATGCGAGCAGCGCAACGTCAACGCATTTGGCTCAAATCATACTTGCGGAACGGTTCGGCTCGAAGCCGCGCACGTTTTCGGCGCCTCCCGATTTTGATGAGATGCTTTCTGGGGCCGATGCTTGTGTTCTGATCGGCGATGTTGGAATGCGCCAACAGTTCGATGGTCCGCACGTGCTGGATTTGGGAGAAGCATGGACAAGGATGACCAACCTGCCGTTTGTGTGGGCGCTGTGGATCGGCCGGAATGATCTTGACAGTTCGGTGGTTCCTACACTCCTGCGTGCGAAAAGTTTTGGGATTGCTCACATCGAGGAGGCTGCGGAGTTCGGTGCCGCCCGCAGCGGATTCGATTACCACGTTGCTCTCCGCTATCTGGCGGAGGTGATTGAATATGATCTCACAGAAAAGCATTTCGAGGGACTGTCGTTGTTTGCAAGACTGTGCGAGCGGCACGGGTTTGCACCGTCGGCGCGCCTGCCGCAAGTCGTCGGCGAGCCAAGCGCCATCTGAACGATTATGCTTGTCGAACTGAGCGTTCAAGACATCGGCATTTTTGAAAGCGCTCAGATGACGTTCGGCGGCGGCTTGACGGCGATTACCGGCGAAACCGGGGCTGGAAAATCGCTGCTGGTCGGCGCGATCTCTCTTGCGCTTGGAGATCGAGCGGATGCGGGCGTGATTCGGTCGGGCCGAACACGGGCGTCCGTCCGGGCGGCGTTTCTTGTCAATGAACGAACGGCGGCTGCGTTGAGCGAAGTCGGTATCGAGTGCGAAGAAGGCGCCATTTATGTTCAGCGCGATCTGGCGGCAGAAGGCAAAAGCCAGTGCAGAATTAACGGTCAGCTGGTTCCGCTCTCAACGCTGAAGTCTGTGGGCGATCTGTTGGCCGATCTGCACGGACAGCATGAACATCAAACGATCTTGAATCCTTCGACGCATTGCGGTCTGTTGGACGCATACATAGGCAAAGAAGCTGAGACGCTGCGCTCCAACGTGCAATCGGTTTTTGAAAAATGGACTGCAGCAAAGTCGCGCCTGAAAGAATCTGCGGCGGGCGATGCCGACCGAGCGGCAAGCATTGATTTGCTGAAGTTTCAGATTCAAGAGATTGAAGCGGCTTCGCCGCGCGAAGGTGAATATGCGATTCTGGAACAGGATGTGAAACGCCTGCGAAGCGCAAGCAGGCTGCGGGAACTGCTTACCGAAGCGAACGGATTGTTGATTGGCGGTGATTTGAACGCGCTTTCGGCGGCCGCATCCGCGAGCAAACTGATCGAACAGGCGAGCCAGTTCGATGCGTCGCTGAAGGCCGCACTCGAGTCCTCGTTGGAAGCGCGGTATGCGCTCGAAGCGGCGGCCGCATCGCTGCGAGGGGCGTTGGAAAATTTGGATTCAGATGAACACGCGCTCGACCGCGCCGAAGCCCGCATTTCTCAACTGCAAGCGCTTCGGCGGAAGTATGGCGCCGACGAGCAAGCCGTGCTTCGATTTTTGGAGACAGCGAAATCAAAACTGAATGCTCTAACGACTTTGGAATCGGATCGGGAAGCGTTGACGGCGCAGGTTGAAAAGGATGGGGCAGAGCTGCGCGAACTCTGTTCGGAGTTGAGCAAGCTTCGCGCAGATGCCAAACACCAATTTGCCTCGTTAATCTTGAACGAACTGCGTGATCTGGGGATGGGAACCGCGCATCTTGAAATATCCATGCAGGAAAAAGACGTTTCCGCCGACGGCGCCGACAAGATCGAACTGATGTTTTCCGCAAATGAAGGGGAGCCGCCGAGGCCGCTCTCAAAAATCGCCTCGGGAGGCGAACTCAGCCGATTCGCACTTGCGGCAAAAACGGTTTTGGCAGGAAAAGAAGGCGGCGGCGTGATGATTTTCGACGAAGTGGATGCAGGCATCGGCGGGGAGACCGCCATCACTCTGGGCGCCAAGCTTGCGGCGCTCAGCCGAACCTATCAGGTGATCGTCATCACCCATCTTGCCCAGGTGGCTGCGTTCGCATCGTCGCAGTTCTCGATTCGAAAACGAACGGAAGGCGGCCGCACGATCGCCGAGATTCAATCACTGGATGCGGATGGGCGAGTGCGCGAAATCGCCCGCATGCTTTCGGGAGACATGAACGCCGTCAACGCAAAGCGGACTGCCGAGGATCTGTTAAGTTTGGCAGGAGCCGCGCACTGAACCGAGTCTTCGTCCAAACGTCTAAACCGTTCTGATGAAGCCTGCCAGGTTATCGTTCGCCGCTTCGGCGGTTCTATTTTGTTCGCTCGCCTTGGCCCAGCAGCCGGGCCCCGGCGCAAAGCCACCGACCTCGGACCCGCAAAAAAACCCCGGCGCTGGCGCAGGGCAGAGGCTCAGGCAGATGCTGGGAAACGGCCGTATGGCGGGGCTCGCGCTGCTTCGGATGCCGGCCGTTCAGCAGGAATTGAAACTTACCGAAGACCAGAAGTCAGAAATCACCGCGGCGATTGGAGCGATCGGAGCGCCAAAAGTAAAGGGAGACAAAACCGCCGTCAAGTCCGACCCCGAGCAGATTGGAGAAGCGGTCGACACCGTTCAAAAAATCTTGAACGAATCGCAGCAGAAACGTTTGAGGGAAATCACGCTTCAGTTCGAAGGGCCGATTGCGATTCTCGAGCCGGGGACTGCAAAACAGATCGGGTTGACTCAGGCGCAGCGTGCTTCGATCCGCGATGCGCTTTCTTCGCTCGCGTCCGGCCTGCAAGGTCAAAAACTTTCTGCCGATGAGAGGAGAGCAAAGATGCAGGCTTTTCGAAAAGAGGTCGGCGATAAAATACTGCAACTGTTGACCGATGCCCAACGATCGCAATGGAAGCAGATGTTGGGGGCGCCGTTCAACTTCGGGTCTCGATAGCCTCGCATCTTTTGGCCCGGCTGTGGAGCGTCAACCACGCCGGGCCGCGTTTTGTCATTCACGGGGCACGAGCAGAGTGGGCAGCCCGCCCGTGTGCCAAAACAGCACCCGGCCCCCGATCTGTTTCTTTTCCGCCAAATCCATGAGACCGGCGAACGCCTTGGCGGTGTAAACCGGATCGAGCAAGATTCCTTCGGTGTGCGCCAAAAAACGAATGGCCCGTTCCGCGGCAGCCGAAGGAACCTGGTATCCGCCGCCGTGATAATCCTGGCGAAGATCGAAATCGTTGCGTGAAAGTTTGAGATTCGAGAGCGTGAGCTGCGAAACCCCTTCGGCAATCTGTTCGAAGTAATCAACCATTTCGGGTTCATCGTCGGTGCAGATTCCGATGAGATGCGTTTTGCATCCCGCGCGGCGGTGCCCAAAAACCAAACCGACCTGCGTGCTGCCGCTTCCGCTTGCAAACAGAACGTAATCGAACGGATCGGCTTGTTCAAACAGTTCATCGCACGCGGCAACGAATCCGAGCGCTCCCACCGGGCTGCTTCCGCCCGAGGGCGTTTGGTACACGTTTCTGCCTTCGGCGCGCAGGCGCTCAGCCAATGCGTCCGCGTGCGCATCCATTTCGTCAAACGTTCCATCTTCATAAACGTAGATGTTCGCTTCTGCAAGTTTGTCCAGAATCATATTTCCAGAGTCTGCTTTCGGCGGCTTCCACCCATCGGGGTGGGTTTCGCGTCCTGGCAGGGAGTAGGGCCAGTGCATCACCGCTGCGTGGAACTCCATGCCGAACATCTTCGCTGCGAATGCCGCCTGCCGCACATAGTTGCTTTGAAACGCACCGCGCGTTACGAAGGAGTCGGCGCCCTGAGCAAGCGCCTCTCCAATCAAAAACTCCAGCTTTCGTCCTTTGTTGCCGCCCCCGGCGAATCCCGACAGGTCATCGCGTTTGATCCAAAGGTCAATGCCGAGTTTTTCCGATGCGCGGTCGAGCCGATGAAGCGGTGTCGGCTTGCAGATGAGGGTCGGATTCATTCGGAATGCGTCCCATCGCTTTTTGCGGTGGAGCCGGGTTGAATCTTTGCAAGAACATCAACGCCGAAAATCTGCTTGATCTGTTCGAGTGTCGAAAGCGCCTTCACGGGCAGCGCGGCATCGGCATTCAGTCCGGCGGTTTTCGAATCAATGATCGTCATTTTCTCGATGTTCGCTTCGGACACAACTCCAGTAAGAATCTGCACGATGCTTTCGAGCTTTTGAAGCAGGAAAACGCTGCGTGCGTTTGCGCCAGCCTTCTCCCATGCGTCCGCAAGCAGTTTCAACGCTTCGGCTCGTGCACGGCCCTGCTCGATGATCGGAGCGGCGGTCGCGACCGCAGTTGCTTCTGCGGCTTCGCAGGCGGCTTTCGCGGGCTGAACAACATCAGCTTCGAGTTTTCGTTTAATCTGTTCCACGCGCGCTTTTTGCACGTTCAATTCGGCGTTGGCTTGAGCGACGGCGGCGGCAACAGTCGCCATCTCTTCGGCGACGACGGCGTTGCGCCGTGTGAGCGCATCGGTCAGTCGTTTTTGAGCATCGGCCTTCGCGGTTTCGATCTGTGCTTGAATCTGCACGGTGGTTTGCTGCTCAAGGTTCTGCGCAGTTCGGACATGAGAATCGGCCTTTGCGATCGCTTCTGCGATTCTCGCCTGCCGCATAATCTCCGCGTTCTTCTTCCTTCCAATCGAATCAAGATAGTGCAGGTCGTCTTGCACGTTTTGAATCTTCAGCGTGTCTACAACCAGCCCGAGGCGCGTAAGGTCGGTTTCGACTTCCTGCACCAATCGTTCTGCAAAGAGGTTTCGGTCTTCATTCACTTCTTCGGGAGTGAGCGTTGCCAATACGCCGCGAAGCGAGCCTTCCAACGTGTTCTTGGCAATCCGCATCACCTCTTCGCGCGGTTTGCCCAAGAACCGTTCGATCGCGTTGTTCAAAACCGGTTCGTGCCCGGCGATTTTGATATTGGCGACGCCTTGAACCGTCAGTGGAATGCCGCCTTTTGAGTATGCGTTTTGGGCTGTCAGATCAATGGCCATGTTCGTTAGATCCATGCGATCAACGCGTTCCACCAAAGGGATGCGGAGTCCGCGGCCGCCTTTGATGACGCGGTATTGGAGCCTGCGGTCCATCACGCGCGAACGCTTGCCAGTGAAAATCAGCACTTCGTTCGGCGCGCACACGCATATCAGTTTGGTGATGTTGAAAAGCCCGATCACCACGAACAGCCCAAAAACGCCAAGAATGATCGTTTGCCAAGGAATCATCGCTCGTTGTCCTTTCCAGAAATAATGCGAGGAACGTTAATCCCCGTCGTTTCATCAATCGCTGCGAACACCGTTCCCACCATTTTGGGAAACGACTGCGAATAAGCGGCGAGAGCGGTACCGTCTCCAGAATCAATGATGTTCACGTTTTCGACTCTCACTTTTCCAACGGCCGCAGCGATCGAACCTAAAATCTTGTCAATTTCGCCGATCAGAAAAATCGCCATCGCGTCTCTGCCTGCTGCGCCCCACGCTTCGTGCAGAAGTTGAGTCGCCTCGGCGATTGCGCGGCCTCTTTCGCGCACGGCAGCCGCCGAGCCCCTTGCCGCGTACTGTTTTGCCACCTGATCGGCGTTGGCGGGCAGAACCGTATCGGCTTGCAGCCGCACGGCCTCCAGTTCTGCGCGAATGGACTGCAGCTCTTGTTCGGCTTTGGCTCTGGCTTCGCGCGCGGCCGCCAGCGTTCTCTCTTCTTCCGATTTCACATTGGCTTCCAGGTCGGCTTGATTTTTTCTTAGTTCGTTTTTCAGCCGGGCGATCGTCGCATCGGCGTTGGCAAGAGCCACATTCGCCCTGGCCGTGTTTTCCGATTCGGCCTGTTGTGCGTCGCGCTGCGCATCGCTCTCGGCGATTTCGGCATCTTTGATCACCGCGGCGATTGCGGCACGCCCGATCGAATCCAAGTAGTGAACGTCATCGGAAACGTGAAGGATTTTCAGCGTGTCGAGTTGAATTCCAAGTTTGGTTAGATCCTGCTCCGATTCTTGAGCCAACTCCGCTTCGAACTTCAGGCGGTCTTCGTTCACTTCGGTGGGTGTCAGCGTTGCAAGAACACCGCGCAGATGTCCTTCCAACGTTTCCTTTGCCACACGCATGATCGCGAGTTGATCCCGTCCTAAAAACCGCTCGATCGCATTGCCGATGACACGTTCATCGCTTGAAATCTTCACATTCGCCACCGCCTCAACGCTGAGCGGAATCCCCCCTTTCGAGTATGCGTTTCGAGCGGTGATCGGCACTTCCATCTCGTTCAGTCCGATCTTCGCAACTTTTTCAAGAAACGGGAAACGCCAGCCCCGCCCGCCGATCACCACGCGAAACCCGCGCGACGAACCGTCGGGCATCCGATGTTTGCGCCCCGAAAACACCAGCGCTTCGCTCGGTGGGCAGATATATAACAGATTCCGCACGGCCCAAACGAACACCCCAAGCCCGATGAACGCAAGCGCGAACACCATCACGAAAATGCCGAATGGAGTCTGCAAGAATTCCGTGAAAGTAGTGTCAGCAATCATCCTGCCTCCTCATTCTCCTCATCGAATATCGCGGCGCGCGACATCACCAGCGCTTTGTCGTCTTCCACCGAAATCACAATCACATCCTTCCCCTGGGGAATCGCATCTTCCGAATCGGCAAGCGCCATCACGTCCAAAAACTCTCCCTTATATTCGCACCGAATCTTTCCTGGGACATCTTTTCGCACCGGCACCAACACCTTCGCTTGCGAGCCGATCAGTTCCGCCATTCGAATACCGCTCGAAACCTCCTTCACTCTTACGAGCGAATAGGCGTAAGCGACGACGGCGCCCGCGAACATTCCCGTCGCCAACGAAGCGATCACAATCAACGGCTCCTTGGCATTCGAAAGTGTTGTGAGCAGCAAGCCAACGCACCCGAACGTGGCGAGCATGTACGTCCAAAACCGGATGTTGAGAACGTAAACCCAAGGCGGCGTGTGATCCGAATCGGCGTCCGATCCGTGGCCCGCGTGTCCGTCATGTCCCAAATGGCCCGCGCCGGAGTGGTCAAACGAATGGTCGAAATGGGTTGCGCCGAATTCGGTGTGGTGCCCCGAAAGCGACGAGAACAGGATGACCACTCCCCCTAACACCGCCGAAACGATGTAAAACGTCAACATCTCTCTTCAACGAGCATTACCGTCCACCGAGGCGTTGGGTTGCGCGGGAGATCGCTGCATCGCGAGCCGCCGCGCACCCCTTGGCCAGCGCAAGGGCCATTTTCTGTTGATTGACCGGCTGCCGAATCCAATCGGCGTCGTGCTTGTTCGTGAGCGAGCACATCTCGACCAGCATCACAGGCACCGTGCTGAAAATCGAGCCGGTGAGCGCGCCCTGTTTGCTCCCGATGTTGCTTTCGATGTCGCCTTTCACTCCGCGGTCAGGCAGCACGCCTTTGAGTTCTGCGGCCATTGCGGCGTGAAACGCTGCCGCCAATCGTCCGCTTCTTTCGATCACCTGGCGAGAGGGCCCGACTTTGCCTTGCGCTTTGCCCTGAGCCTTCGGATAAAAAATCGTAAACCCCGATTGCGGAACCGCGTCGGCATGGATTCTCAAAAACAGATCGGCGTTGAATCTGTTGGCGATCTCGGCCCTTTCTCGATTCTTTACCAGCTGCTTTTCGGATGATTTTGTGAACGTGATGGCGAAGCCTCCCATCCGTTCCAACTGTTTTTTCAAAAGCACTGAAACTTTCCAATTGACGGCGGTTTCCGTAAGGCCGTTGCTCACACCAAACCCGTCGTTCAGTTCGCTGGGGTGCCCCGGATCAATGCAAACCCTGAAGTCAGGCGCCAACAGCAGGCCCGCCAAAACCACGCCGATAACCATGCCGTGAATTATGACCGCTTTTCAAAGAAGGTAAAACTCCCTTTCGATGTCCCTGGAAGCCAAATACACACGCAAGCAGTTCGTCGTGGGATTTCTCACCGCTCTCGGAAGCCCCGCATTCGCCCATTTGCAGGGCGGACGGCAGTCCGGCGGCGATATTTCGATCGAAGACCTGAAAGCGTACGAAAAGATGATCGGAATCCAGTTCAGCGATGATGAGCGCAAGCAGGTTTTGGAATCGGTTCGGCAGTTTCGCGGCACCTACGAAAACTTGCGTTCGCAAGATATTCCGAACTCCGTCCCGCCCAGCACCTATTTCATTCCGCAAGGCAGGCAGCCAGCACAAAAAGTCGAAACCCAAATGCGCGCGGAAAACTGGAGCGATTTGGTCGTTCCGAAGAGCGAAGAGGATGTCGCGTTTCTTTCGGTGGCGCAACTCTCAAGCCTCATCAGACGGAAAAAGATTTCGCCGCAAGAACTTACAGAGATTTATTTGGCGCGGCTGAAGAAGTACGGCGGTCCGCTCTTGAATGTGATCACGCTTACCGAAGAACGCGCTCGAAAAGAAGCCGCCGATGCAACCGAACAGATCGCAAAAGGTCATTACCTTGGCCCGCTCCACGGAATTCCTTACGGAATCAAAGACCTGTTTGCGGCAAAAGGCTATCCCACAACATGGGGCGCGGCACCGTACAAAAATCAGACCTTTGATTACGATTGCG
Source organism: Armatimonadota bacterium (assembly GCA_021324165.1). GTDB lineage: Bacteria > Armatimonadota > Fimbriimonadia > Fimbriimonadales > ATM1 > JAJPJR01. The sequence goes on along the minus strand of JAJPJR010000006.1, from coordinate 22,144 downwards.
CGGTGGTTGAAAAACTTCGCGCGGCTGGCGCGGTGCTGTGCGCAAAACTCAGCATGGGCGCGCTTGCGATGAACGACATCTGGTTCAACGGCCGCACAAAAAACCCGTGGAACCCTTCGCAAGGGTCGAGCGGCTCGTCGGCAGGCTCGTGCAGCGCGGTTGCTGCCGGCCTGGTTGCGTTCGCCATCGGTTCCGAAACCCAAGGCTCGATCGTTTCGCCTTCGCATCGGTGCAGGGTTACCGGGCTGAGGCCGACGTTCGGGCGCGTCAGCAGGTTCGGCGCAATGGCTCTAAGTTGGAGCATGGACAAAGCCGGGCCGCTGTGTAGAACCGCAGAAGATTGCGCGATTGTTCTCTCGACAATTCTCGGAAGCGATCCGCGCGATCCGACCGCGGTTGATCGGCCGTTCGTTTGGAAGGACGCACCCAACCAAAAGTGGGTTCAATCGCTGAAAATCGGATATGTGAAAGGCGAAAACAGTCCTGATCCAGATTTCATCGAACTTCTGAAGGCGATGGGAGCCAAGCCGAAACCGGTTTCGTTCACTCCGGTGCCTGACGGAATTCAGATTGATCTGTCCGTCGAATCGAGCGCGGCGTTCGATGCGTTTACCCGCACCGATCTCATTGACGAACTGAAAGATTCGGCATGGCCGAACATCTTTCGTGCGCACCGTTTCGTGCCTGCCGTTGAATACTTGGAGGCGTTGCGGCTGCGAACCATCGTCATGCAGAAGTTCGAACAAGAACTGGGTGATTTGGACGTGGTTTTGGTTCCTGACCGCGGCGGCGGCTTGCTGTTTACGACGAATCGAACCGGGCACCCGCAGGTTCTCATTCCGAACGGCGTGATCATGCGCGGCAGCCAAGAGGTCGAGCAGTCGTTCTCGATCTTTGGCCGATTATATGGCGAGTCGGAGATATTGAAACTGGGCTGGCTGCTGCAGCAAAAAACGAAACATCATTTGAAGCGGCCCGATCTGAGCAAAATTTAGCCGTGCGAATCGGGTTTTTGGCTTGGGGCGATCAACAGATGCGCGAACGCGGGATCTCCGCGGCTGCGTTTCATCGCATTGATCTGTTGCGCAACTATTGCCAAGCCGCCGGACACACTACCGATTGGCGCTGGCAATATGAATTCAGCGGCCCCGGCAACTTGGCATGGTTTGCAAACAAACGGAAACTCAAAGAGTGGATTGATTCGTGCGACGCGGTTTATACCGGTTCGACCGATCCAGCCGCGCACGCTGCGGCCGCTTCGAACGGAAAGAAGATCATTTATGACTGCCACACTCCGGCGATCGGCGAGAATCTCATGCTTTTCAAGAGCCAGAAGAATCTTCGAAACTTCGTGTTGTATCTTCGAACAATTCTCCATGAGACGATCGCCGCGCGGCGCAGCGGAGTGATCACGACCGTCAGCGATTCTGCAATCCAGTATTTCCACACCCGGTTCAAGCGCGATTTGAACGACCTTTTCTTGGTCCGGAACCCGGTTGACCTTGAAACCTTCACGCCGCTGCCGATGCCCCAAACCGAAAGAGCCTCGTTTGCCTACGTGGGAGGCATGGATCGGTGGCAGGGAATTCCCGATCTGATCGAAGCGTACGCTTCGGGGGACAGATCGTTTGACCTTGCGATCGTCGGCTTCGACGAGGCGAACGAACCGTTGCGACAAAAGGCTGAATCTGTCGGAATTCGAGCATTCCGCCGCATGCCAAGACAGCAGGCGCTGAAGGTTTTCGAGGATGCGCATTTCGGGGTTACCGCAACTCCCAAGATCTGCGCGGTTCACATGCCGGGAGCGTTTCCAACAAAGTGGGCGGAGTATCTGGCGCTGGGGCGTGCCGTGGCGGTTACACGCGCTTATGACTGCGCAAAACTTACAGAGGAATTGAAATGCGGAGTTGTGATGGAGCCGGGGGCTGCAGGTATTTGTGCGGGGCTTATGGCTGCTTCGAGCATCACTTTGGGTGAAAGAGAGGCGATGGCCCAGCGCGGAAGGAGCTGGGTAACAGAGCATTGTTCGCTCGAGCGGGCCGGCGATCAGTTCCTTGCGGCGGCAGAACGCGCCGCCGGATTTTAGTTAGCAACGCAAACTGGCCCAAGATTTGCCCACCGTTTACCATTCCGACCGAACCAATCGGGCGTGCGGAGCGACTATAGGATTAAGGTGGCCCTTGCGTCCAGCGCAAGGTCATTTGTTCTAAGGAGGACGAATACGGTGAAAGGGATCAGCATTCTTGCGGCCCTGACAGTTATTGCAGGGCCGGCGATCTCCCAATCCCTGGGAGTGCCCAATGGGCAGAAATTTGTCGAAAAGCCGGGAGTTCTTGAATTCTCGGGTGAACTTATTGTTCGGCCGCTTCAGTTCGATGCACTTCGCGCACGGGGGTTCTCTGCGCTCGAAAGCATGGGACGGCTTCAGCGTGCCAGGCAGCGAGTCCAAAGCCAGATGGTGCAGTACCTTAAAAACACTGACGACATCATTGTAAAGATTCCGGCTGGATTCGACGAAAACAGCTATTCGAAAGCGCTCATGGCAACCGGCGATTATCAGTATGCCGAGCCGAACTGGATCTGCCATCCAGTGTTAGTGCCGAACGATACGTATTACAACAACCAGTGGGCGTGGCCCAAGATCAGCGCACCGACGGCTTGGGATATCAACCAAGGCAGCACTTCGGTGATCGTTTCGAACTGCGACACAGGCGTGCAGCATTCGCACCCCGACCTGGCGGCGTCGCTCGTTCCCGGATACAACGCGGCGAGCAACCTTAGTGAGCAGCAAGGCGGTTCGACTGAAGACATCAACGGTCACGGAACCCACACGGCCGGTACGATGGCCGCGATCGGAAACAACGGACTCGGCGTGTGCGGCGCCACTTGGCGCTGCAAAATCATGCCGATTCGGGTTACCAACAACTCCAACGGAAGCGCCTCGCTCGGAGACCTTCTGGAAGGAGCGCAGTGGGCCGTGGATCACGGCGCAGAAGCGATCAACTGCAGCTACTCCGGCGTTACGAGCAGCGCCGTTGAAACCACCGGCCAGTACATCGAAAACGCCGGAGGAGAGTACTGCTGGGCTGCTGGAAACGATGGAACACAGCTTCCTTCGAACACCGACTGGCAGCACGTGACGATCGTCGGAGCGAGCACCTCGACCGACGGCCGAGCGTCATTCTCCAACTACGGCATTCCGATTGACGTGTTCGCGCCGGGCGTGAGCATCCTCAGCACCTATCCAACCAGTTCGTATGCGTATGCGGACGGAACTTCGATGGCTTCTCCGCACGCGACGGGTTCGTTCGGCCTTCTGGCTTCGATCAACCCGAACGCCTCGCCGAGCCAGCTCGAAACGTTCCTGTACACCACCTGCTTCGACATGGGCGGCGGAGGAAACGACAACACGTACGGCTGGGGCCGAATCAATCTCGGCGCGGCCGCGCAGATGGCGAACTCCAACAACGGCGCTCACATCAACCCGACCGCTTATCGCTTCGCCGCAGGTCAATACATCAGCGGCGATGTGAACAGTCTCGCAAACGGCGACGACAACTGGCTTCGCGGACACGGAAGCCTGAACGCCTATATCGCCGAGTCACCGATCATTCTTGAAGTGGATATGACCTCGCCGTCTGCCACCGTGAGCGTTCTGAAGTTGAACTTCGAAGCGCACAACACGCAAAACATGATGATCAAACTCCGCCTGAAGCGCTGGAGCGATAACACCTGGGTGGAAGTTGACAGCAGGCTGTATGGAACTACTGATGGAGCCGTGCAGATCAACGTGCCAAGCCCGCAGCAGTATGTGCGGAGCGGCGATAACTTCATTCAGGCGAGAGCCGCAGTGAAGCTGGGACCGCTTGGCGGTGCACCCGCGTTCGACTCGTTCTTCGACGTGTTCAACGCCGATATCACACCGTAAAGTCCTTTACGACACGACACCAAACCGGCCCTCATTCCAAAACAGAATGGGGGCCTAAATTTTGCGCAAGAGCTGTGAAAGGGAGTTGATATATCGCACGGCATCGCTCCTTGGATGCAGGCGATTCTGCCGGTCAACGGCAACGGTTCGACACCCCGCTGCGACCGCCGAGGCGATTCCGTTAAGTGAATCCTCAACCGCGATGCACCGGTTGGCATCCACTCCCAGAAGCTGCGCCGCGTAAAGATAGGGCGAAGGGTCGGGTTTGTTCTTCGGAGCGTCGTCCGCGCAGACCACGGGGTGAAAGCGGTTGAAATGAGGTGCAAACCGCTCGATCACCTTTCGCACGTACCAGTTTTCGGAAGATGTAACGATCCCGATCGGAACTCCATCACAAGCGGCAAGGCAGTCGGCGACATCATCGAATATCGTCATTTCGGTTTCGATATACGCGCACAATCGGGGACGGTGCCGCTCGCGAAAATCGTCGGGGGACATCGCTGCTCCGTGTCGGGCGGCCAGTTTTTTGATTGTCACCGACATCGGAATTCCAACGCTTTCCGCCATCTCGTCCGGGGTCGGTCGGAAGCCGAATTCGGCGTAAGTCGCAAGTTCAGCCTGTTGATGCCACCGCTCCGAGTCAATGAGCGTTCCATCCAGGTCGAACAGGATCGCTTCAAAATCGGGCACGGCAAAGATTAGCACGAAGGCGCAACCCATCCCGAAGATTTGCGGTAAGGTCGCAGCACGTGATCAAAGTTTCCAACTTGCGAAAGGCATTCGGACCGATCCAGGCCGTGGACGAAGTGTCTTTCGAAGTCGCTAAAGGCGAAACTTTTGGACTGCTCGGTCCGAACGGTGCCGGGAAGACGACCACGATAGGCATACTGGTTGGCGCGCAGACTGCGGATTCAGGCACGGTAGAGATCGAAGGCGCAGGCGACGCCCGAAGCAGGCAGATTCGAAAACTGATCGGCTTTGTGCCGCAATCGCTCGCGATTTACGACGAACTGACGGCAGAAGAAAACCTCAAATTCTTCGGTTTGCTGTACGGAATGGGCGGGTCTGAACTCCGAGATCGGGTTGCTGCGGGCTTAGACCTGAGCGGATTGACGGATCGAGCGCACGACCGTGTTGCGACATTCTCGGGCGGAATGAAAAGACGGTTAAATCTTGCATGCGGCCTGGTTCATCGGCCGTCCGTCATTTTTCTGGACGAACCCACTGTCGGGGTTGATCCCCAGTCGCGCAATCACATCTTCGAAACGATAGAACAGTTGAAAGATCACAAGTGCACGATTATCTACACAACGCACTACATGGAGGAGGCATCGCGGCTGTGTGACCGCATCGGCATCATGGACAAGGGTCACCTTCTTGCGGTGGACACGCTCGATTCGCTTGTGGACAAGTGTGGAGGCGAGTCTACAGTAAAAATCGAGTTTGCTAAACCGTTCGGAGCGCATGGAGAATTGGTGAAGAGTTTCAAATCGCGCTCGCCGTTTGAGGAAGTCGCGCAATTTGCATCGTTGGGCACAGAACTGAAAGCGGTGCACGTGGAACGCGCAGATTTGGAGACGGTTTTTCTGAACCTGACTGGGCGGACACTAAGGGACTAAACGCATTGATACTTGCCATCGCACAAAAAGACCTGAAACTGTTGTGGCGCGATAAGGCCGCGATGTTCTGGACGCTCGGATTCCCGATCCTCATTGCGGTGCTGTTCGGATCAATCTTCGGAGGTTCGAGTGCTGCTGCAAAAATCAAGATTGCCGTGATTGATCAAGATCAATCACCGAAATCGGAACGGCTGGTAGAACGTCTGCGCCAAAAAACCGATGCGTTGGACGTTTCGACTGTTACTCTTGAGGACGCAAAGAACCAGGTGCGCAAAGGCGTCCTTGTTGCTTACCTGGTCATCCCGTCGGGTTATGGGGAGCATTCAAACCCGTTCGCGGCTTCTCAATCCAAACTCGTTCTTGGAATTGATCCAAAACGTTCGGCTGAGCAAGGTTATCTGAAAGGAATCCTCACCGAGGCGGTGTTTCAAGAGTTGCAGGAGATGTTTTCGCATCCAACTCAATTCCGAACAGAGATTGCACAACAGCGAAAACTGATCGAAGCCGATCCGTCGTTCGCAAAACCGGAAAAACAGAAACTCCTGAAATTCATGGAACAGGCAGAAGCGTTTGTTCAGTCAATTCCATCAACACAGGGATCGCGGAACGGCGGATTGCGGCCCCCTGCGATCGAAGTCCAACCGCTCGGCGAAACGGCATCAAGCCCCAAGTCCGCATTCGAAATCACCTTTCCGCAGGCGATCATTTGGGGTCTGTTGGGGGTTGTGACAACCTTCGCCATTACGATTGTCAAAGAGCGGACGCAAGGCACGTTGCTGCGGCTGAGAGTCGCGCCCATCACACCCGCGAGTATGCTGGCTGGCAAAGCGGCTGCATGTTTCGCGGCGTGCGCTGGCGTGATGGTGGCGCTGCTCGCTTTGGGCGCAATCGTGTTCCACGTTAGAATCTCCCACGTGACACTGCTGGGGCTTGCCGTCGCTTCCTCCGCGATCTGCTTCGTAGGGATCATGATGCTGTTGAGCGTCTTGGGAAGAACCGAAAACGCTGTGGCCGGCTCATCGTGGGGTGTGTTGGTTTTTTGCAGCATGATTGGGGGCGGAATGGTGCCCCTCATGGCGATGCCCGCGTGGATGCAGCAGGTGAGCGCGGTCAGCCCGGTCAAATGGGCGATCCTTGCGCTGGAAGGAGCCATTTGGCGCGGCTTTTCTTTTGTGGAGATGCTTCCGCCGTGCTCGGTGTTAATCGTGCTGGGAATTGTGTGCTTTGCGGTCGGCGCAAAGCTGTTTCAAGCGCGCAAGGACTGACCGATCCTCCGACCCGAAAGGTACACTTTCCCCCATTCTGAGGCGCCGTACCCAAGTGGTCAAGGGGAGGGTCTGCAAAACCCTTATCCAGCGGTTCGAATCCGCTCGGCGCCTCCAAGATTGAGTGCGCGTTCGTCTACAATAGGGCGTCTCGCCAACAGTTATGAAGCCGCAAGTCGAACGCGAGAGTCTTACCCCCGGCGGAGTGGCCGTGCCGCCGCCGCTGAAGATCGAATCGAGCGCGTTCACTGGCTCGCTGGCGACCCTGTTTCACCTTGCCCGCGAAGGTCGTGTTGATCTGTCAGGAATCCCCCTTTCCCCCGTGTGCCATGCGTATTTGGAGTATGTGTTTGGCGTTGCACCCGACAGGGTGGACGAGGCCGGCGCCGCTCTGCTCGCCTTGGCATATCTGGTCGAGCGGAAGGCGTGGTCGCTGCTGCCGATCGCCGACCCTCCGCCCGAGCAGGAGATTCCCGAACTGCCCGCTCCCACCGCACACGAGTTCGCGCTCGCAGTGGACTCTTTGGATACCGGCTTTCGTGAACGGGCGCAGCTGTTTTTCCGCGCGGGCGGAGTGGAAGGGGCGGACTATGAGATTCCGATCGAGATCGGACATTTGACGACGAATCATCTCGCACGGGCGCTCGAAAGGCTGCTTTCTAAGGCGATGCCGACCACTGTGGAGCCCACCGCGAAGAAGCGGCCGTCGCTTGCCGAAGTGATGGCCAAAGTTTTGCAGAGAATTCAGAGCGCAGGAAAGCGTCTTGGATTTGTGGATCTGATGCCGGAGGAATACACTCGGCTGGATGCTGTGTTCGTTTTTTTGGCCGTGCTGGAACTTCTTAGAATCGGCAGAATCAAAGCGGGAGTTGCCGGCGAAGAGATCTGGCTGGCCGCGAAGGAGAGTTAGTGCAAGCGGCGATTGAACGCGCGAATGAAAAAGGCGGGGAGTTGGTTGATGCCGTGGAGGCGCTGCTTTTTGTGGCGCCCGCACCGGTGTCCCTGCAAGATCTGGCCGAGGCTTCGGGGCGCGAAGAAGAGCAGGTGAGAGATGCGCTGGAGGCGCTTTCGGATCGGCTGGAACGCACGGGTGGAATCAAACTCGTGAAAATCGCGGGAGGCTATCAGCTTTGCACAAAGCCGGAGTTTGCCGAGCAAGTCGCGAATCTGCTCCGCCCGCAGAAACGCCGATTGGGAAGATCGGCGCTCGAAGTGCTCGCCATCATTGCTTACCGCCAGCCGATCACCGCACAAGAGATCTTTATCATCCGCGGGGTGCAGAGCGACTACTCCCTTCGCGTGCTGATGGACCTGGGGCTGATCCAAGAGTTGGAACGCAAACAGGCGCCGGGCAGGCCGATCCTTTACGGCACAACGCAGCAGTTTTTGCACCAGTTCAATCTGAACGATCTTTCCGACCTTCCTGAAGTGCCTGGAGTGCCGAGCGTTGATTAGCTGCCTGGGGCTTTTGCTTTGCGCGAGCGGCAGCGCGATGACGCCGATTCCGGAATCGGCTCCAAACTTGACGGCTGCCAGCGCGATTCTGATTGACGCCGATTCGGGAACGGTGCTGTTTTCGAAAGACGCGCACGCAAAACGGTTTCCAGCAAGCACCACGAAGGTGCTTACGGCGTTGCTGTTGATTGAAAACTGCAAAATGACCGACAAGATCGCAGCTCCTCTCGATGTCAAGACCGTGGGAGAATCGAGCATTTATCTGGAGCCTGGAGAAACGTTGACCGCGCACGACGCTCTGTATGCGCTGATGGTGCGAAGCGCAAACGACGTTGCGTATGCCGTGGCATGTCACATCGCCGGCAATGTCGAACGTTTTTCTGAACTGATGAACAAACGAGCGCGGGAGTTGGGCTGCAGCGACTCGAACTTTCACAACCCGCACGGCCTGAATGACAAACTGCATGTAACAAGCGCGCACGATTTGGCGCTGATCGCGCGGGAGGCGATGAAGCATCCCGAATTTCGGGAAGCCTGCCGAACCCGCCGCATTACCATTGATCGTTCCATGAATCAGCTTAATCGGCTGCTGATATCTAAAGACAAGTTTTTGGATGATCCGAATGCCGAGGGGATCAAGACGGGTTGGACAGTTCCAGCAGGCAAATGCTTCGTCGGAGCGAAATCGGTTGGAGGTTGGCGGCTGATTTCGGTGGTTTTGAAAAGCGCCGACTGGCTCGCCGATACTTGCGCATTGATGGATTACGGCTTTGCAAAATACGAACGTGTGCGCTGCCTTGCCACGGATTCTGATTGCGGAAATGCACCGGTGGCGGGCGGAACGAACGAGCGCGTAACGGTACGCGCGTCGCGCGATCTGTTCCGCGTTTGTGAGCGGGGCGGCATTGTTCGTGAGCCGCGGATCGAACTGCGTGCCGTACAGGCGCCGATCGAGCAGGGCGAAGTGGTCGGCAAAGCGGTTGTGCAAAACGTGGACGGGTCGAGCTGCGAAGCGCCGCTGATCGCAGCGGAATCTGTTTCGCGTGCGCCGCTGATTTCATTGGCGGGCGGTTTTCGGTTTTCCAAACTTGCGATTGTGATTGCGCTGATCGTTGGCGGAGCGCTGGTCGTTCGATCGCGATCCCGTGTTGCGTTTCTGCGCCGACGATAAAATGTCTGTACGGCTTCACAAACTCATGGCCGCGATGGGAGCGGCCTCGCGCAGAGCCTCGGAAAAACTGATTCTGGAAGGCCGGGTTTCGGTGAACGGACAGATCGTCAATTCGCTCGGATTTAAAGTCAATCCCGAATTGGATGAAGTTTTCGTAGACGGCAGGAAACTGAAGAAGCCGCGGCTGGTTTATCTCCTGATGAATAAACCCAAGGGCTGCGTTTGCACCATGCGCGATCCGCAGAGAAGGCGTACTGTGATGGAGTTTCTGCCGGAAACCACCGAAAACCTGAAACCGGTGGGAAGGCTGGATTTCAACACCGAGGGACTGCTGATCTTTACCAACGACGGTGAATTCATCCAGCGGATGACGCACCCAAAACACGGAATTGAAAAAAGTTATGTCGCGACCGTGCTCGGGAAGATTGAAGACAAGCAGATCGAACGTCTTCGGAAAGGAGTGATTTTGGACGGCAGGAGAACCGCACCGGCAAAACTGGTTCGGTTGAGCGGCAGCCCGCAACCAAAAAACGACAAAGTTGAGATCACAATTCACGAAGGGCGGAACCGCCAAGTGCGGCGGATGTTTGAGGCTGTCGGCGCTAAAGTGATCGAACTCAAACGCACAAAGATCGGCTTTTTGACAATTGGAAACCTGAAGCCTGGCGAATGCAGGCTGTTGAAAGCGCCCGAAGTCCAGCGGCTAATGCGGATCGGCGGCGCTTCTTCGGGGTCTGGCGAAAAACAGCACAGCGAATAGGCAGAACACGCTGAAATACGGCCACGCTTCCCTCAGCGGCGAAACTTCAGAGTTTCCAAGTTTCACTTCCGCAAAAATCGTAATGGTTTCGCCCGTAATTGATTCGGCGACGATATCGCCGCGGCTGTCAATAATCAAACTCGGTCCAAGCGGCGCGCACCGAATCACGGGCATGCGGTTTTCCACAGCCCTTGTTACCGCCGCCGCCTCGAGATTTCCGATCGCGCCCGTTCCTGAATACCAGTCATCGTTGGAAGGAACGGCCAGCAGTTCGGCGCCGTTTTTCGCCTGAATGCGCGAAACGCTTTCGAACAGAACTTCGAAGCAGATGACAGGGCCGACAACAAGGCCGCCGAGCGACAGGCATTCAACATCTGTTCCCGCATCGAGATCGCCGCCGGGAATGTTGAAACTGTCAATGAAACTCCATTGTCCTCGAAAAGGAACGTATTCTCCAAAAATCACCAATCGCGTTTTGTCGGCGTGCCGCCATCGGCCGTCGGCGTCCACACCGAATGCGCTTTGATACGTGTGGATGCCGTCAGTGCGTTGTCCTCCCAGCACCGTGTTCCAATTGAAATTGAGCGGAAACGGGGCGTGCGGCCGCGTCTCATGCTCGTCCCAAGATGCAATACCTTCAGGAAGCAGCTGCAAATCGCGGGCACGATCTGCTCCATGCGCCAAAGCCTCGGGAATTTTTTTCGCCAGTTCGGCATGCTGCACACCTAAGGGCGGGAACGCCAAGTCGGTTCCTGGCTGCACCGCCGCCAACGTTTTGGTGTCGCCGGTCTGCGGTCGCAAGTAACTTACAAGCGAACCCGCGCACACCGCGACCGCCGCAACGGCATAGGGACGGATCGTTTTTGCAGGTTTGCCTTGCAGAATCATCGCAGCGATAAGGTTCACCAGCGCGATGAACGATGAAAGTCCGTAAACTCCAACCCACCATGCAGGCTGCATCAAGGCAGGCAGTTTCCAAAGCGATGTGCCGAGCAGCGCCCACGGAAACGCGAGGTATGGAATTGCGGATCGCAAAACCTCGACGCCGCCCCACACAAACGGAATCAGCCAAACCATCTTGTTCTTTCCTGCTCGCGATGCAAGCCCTGCAAACAGTCCGATGTAAAGCGACAAATACATGCACGCGATGATCCAAGGCACGGCGCCGAGCCATTGCGAAGACGTCCACCTGGTTACAAACTGCGCGAGCCAAAACATATTAATCATCCAAAATACAAAGCCGCACACCAAACCTCTGCGGAAAGATTTCCAAAATCCGGAGCCGTTCACCGCGCAAAGAAGAGGCGCCAAAGCGGCGAACGCTAACAGAAACAGGTTGAATGGGGGAAAGGCGAGGGCGAGAAGCAGGCCGCTGAGTGCGGCCAACCCGTATGATCTGATTTTAATGCGCCGCTGATCCTGCAAAAGTGTGGTCCAAAGGTTTCGGGTCGAGATGCGCTACGTCGTTGAATCTCACCAAAATGCGGCGTTGATTCTCAAGGATCACAATTTCGGTTATCGCGCAGTTGAAAATGCGAATGCAGGCGGCTGTTGAAGGAGTGCCGTGCAGCAGCGCTGCGATCAAGTTCGCAATCGTGCCGCCATGACTTACGATCAGGGCCGTTCCTTGCGCATGCGTTTCTAAAAGTTTCACCAAAAAGCATCCCGCGCGCGCAAAAAGGTCAATGCCGGTTTCGCCTTCAGGCGGCGCGACGAGCGCCGGGTCACGGCGATACGCTTCGAGGTGTTTCCGATCAACCGCTTCGATTTCAGCTGTTGTCAGGCCCTCCCATTTTCCGTAACTCCGCTCGCGAAGCAGAGGATCGAGAACGATTTGCGAGCCGAACCTCGCGGCCACGCGTTCGGCAGTCTGCGCCGCACGTTTCAGATCGCTGGAATAGATCCATTGGATTTTTTCCGACTCCATACGCTCTGCGAGCTGTTCCGACTGGTTGGTTCCCACAGCATCGAGTTCGACATCCGCTGACCCTTGATTGCGTCCGAGCGCGTTCCAATCGGTTTGACCGTGCCTCGCAAGCAGTATCCGCAGCATCGCTCTGTTTATACCTGCCACGCTCTAAGTTCACCGAGTTCGTTCTCGTCGTCATCCAACCTCATTCGGCCCATTCGCAGCCTCCACAGCGAATCGAAACTCACGGACGGCGCTTCTAAATGAATCGCGTCGCCGTCGAACTTTTTCACTCGGCCAATTGCCGAATGTATGCCGTTTTGGGTTTCCAAACCGCACACAAGCCCGACAAAAGTTCGAGGATGCACAAGGTGCGCGGTTTGGCAGTCAAACTCACGGCAAGCATCGCCGATCGTTTCAGAGTCGGCATTTCCAGCAAAAACCGCATACAAAGTGCGGCCGATCACTTCGGCGTACGCAGCGTCCGCCAGGCCGATTTCGCGCAGTTTGCTGAGTTCGATATCATCGAGCCGCGCGCCTGAGCCGATGCGCGATCCGATCATCTGGAGGCCGGGAATCGGGATCGCCCGCGTTTCGCAGTTTCCAAACGTGCCTTTCCACTTAGCTTTTCTCCACGCAGATTCCGACTGCTGTGAGTGAGGCGATCCGTCCGTCTGCGGCGCCATCTCCTGCACTGGCGCATCGCGAAACGGCTGCAGAACCGCAGCCGCCGAATCGAAGCCGATCGAACTGATCAGCGACGGTCGGAATCGTTCGGTGATCGCTCGCAATACGTTCACAGCGACCGCGCCGACCGTCGAAATCGTCAATTCCACAACGAGTGGTTTATCGCCCGCGATCTCCATCGCCCAATCGAGTGCGGCGAGCATCGCGATCGGATCACGCCATGCGACCAACGAACCGATGAAACGAAAACCAAGCGGCGACATTCCGGCATCAAACAGTTCCGCACAGCACAACGGCGCGCTGGTTTGGCTCGCCGGATCGAGGTTCAAAAACATCGCCGCCTCATCGCGGCACAGCCGTTGGCAAAACACCGTTTTTCCAACGCCGCGGGGGCCCACAACCAGATGCCGCATCGAATTTGAAATAGGAGAAACTTGGTCGGGGCGGGCAGATTTGAACTGCCGACCTCTCCCACCCGAAAGGAGCGCTCTACCAGGCTGAGCCACGCCCCGACGCAGAAACGATTCTACCTTCAGCAGGTTATGCCAAAAGCTGCCGCGCGGCCGCTAACACATCTTCTTTGTTGGGAATGCACATCAGTTCCAAGTTTCGCGCATAGGGCATGGGAACGTTCAGACCACCCACTCTGCCGACGGGGGCATCGAGGTAGTCAAAGCACGACTCCTGGATTCGCGCTGCGATTTCGGCTCCGAATCCTCCCGACTTCCAATCTTCGTAAACCACCAGAGCGCGGTTGGTTTTTCGCACGCTTGCAAAAATCGTTTCCGCGTCCAGGGGCAGAAGCGAACGAACGTCAATCACCTCTGCGCTCACACCGTCTTGATCGAGCGCTTCGGCAGCCTCGGCGCACACATGGGTCATTCGAGAATAGCCCACCAAAGTGATATCTGAGCCTTCGTGTCGGATCGCACACTTTCCGAACGGCAAAGTGAACTCTTTGTCGTCGGGAATTTCGCCTTTCAAACTGTAAAGCCCAGGGTTTTCGGTGAAGATGACCGGGTTGTCATCGCGCACGGCGGTCTTCAACATTCCATAAGCGTCTTCAACCGTGCTGGGAGCAACCACTTTCAAGCCTGGAACGTGGGCATACCAGCCTTCCATGCTGTGGCTGTGCTGCGCGCTCAACTGGTTTGCCGCTCCGCCCGGGCCCCTGATCACGATGGGAACTTTAAACTGTCCGCCGCTCATATAGTGGATTTTTGCGGCATGATTGATGATCTGATCGAGCGCCAAAATCGAGAACGACATCGTCATCATTTCAACGATCGGGCGCAGTCCCATCATCGCGGCTCCGGTGGCAATTCCGACGATTCCAGGCTCGCTGATCGGCGTGTCCAAAACGCGGTGCTGCTTGAACCTTTCAAAAAGCCCTTGCGTAACGCGAAAAGTGCCTTGATATCTGCCGATATCTTCGCCGATCAGAAAAACGTTTTCATCGCGTTCGATCTCTTCAACCATCGCCTGGCGAAGCGCGTCTCGATATGTGGTCGTCACGGTTTAGTGACCCCTCTCCGGCTGCATATCGGTGTAAACGTCGGAATAAACTTCATCAGGTTCGGGCTTCGGAGACGCGGCGGCTTCGTCATAAACGCCCTCCATTTCCTCCTCGGCTTCGCGTTGGATTTTCTCAAGAATCTGTTTGTTCACGCCGTACTGTTCGGTGAGCAGGTTTGCAAGGCGGTGTACAGGATCGCGCTTCCATGCCAATTCAACCTCCTGCTGACTCCGATAAAGCGTTTGATCGTTGTCTGCCGCGCCGTGTCCGGCATACCTGTAGTTCATCACCTCGATTAGGGCAGGGCGGCTTGTTTCCCGCACGTTCGAAATAATGCGCTGCGCATCTCGGCGGACGTCAATCACATCCATCCCATCAATCCGTTCGTGATGCATATTGAACCCTTCTGCGCGCTTGTGCATCTCCGGATCGGCGGCGTGAAATTCGAGCCGAGTGCCCATGGCAAACTCGTTGTTTTCGATGATGAAAATCACCGGCAAATCCCAAAGCGATGCCATGTTCATCACTTCGAAAAACACACCGGCGTTTGCGGCGCCGTCTCCCAAAAAACAGTGTGCGACTTGGTTTCCGCCTTTGTATTTGATTGCAAACCCTAATCCGGCGCCGAGTGCGGTGTGCCCGCCTACAATCCCCCAGCCGCCATAAAAATGGTGATCGGCACTGTACAGGTGCATCGAACCGCCTTTGCCTTTGCTGGTTCCTTTGGCGCGCCCCATGATCTCGGCCATGCAGACCACCGGGTCAATTCCAAGATACAGCGCGTGAGCGTGGTCGCGATAGGCAGTAATGATCGGGTCGTCGGGCTGTCGGCTGCTCAGCCAGCCGATCGCAGTGGCCTCCATGCCGGTGTAAACGTGAAGATAACCGCCCGCGAGCCCCGAACGAAACGCCCGAACCGATTGGTCTTCGAACGCCCGCATCCGAACCATCCATCGGTAATCATCCAGCAGCTGCTCCTTCGACTCCGAAATCTCTCTGCCGTCAGAGGACGGCTTTTCGGCGTGTGGCTGTTTTGAACGTGTGGACAAATCGCGCTCCCGGCGGACGAGAGTTGATTTTACCTTTCGCTGGGTGCAACCATCTATCACACAGCAGGCTGATCAAGCCGGCAAAGGAGCAACCCCAATGGAAACAGCAAGGGAAATAGACCCAAAAATTCAAGAGTTTAACCGCCGGGTGGAAGCCGAATGGCTGAACGATGAAACGGCAGCGGCATGGCACAAGCATCATCCACGAATGAGCCGACAGATGAGGCAGGTTTCGCTGGCTCTGATCGAGGCCGCTGATCCTCAGCCCGGCATGAACGTTCTCGATCTTGCTTCGGGAGTTGGTGACCCTTCGCTCGAAATCGCAAAGCGGGTCTTGCCCGGAGGCACGGTTACCGCAACTGATCTCAACCCCGCGATGCTCAGCGCCCTGCGCGCCATCGCCGATCAGAAAGGGATCACCAACGTTCTAACCCAGGTCAGCGACGCCCAAAACCTCGCGTTCCCCGAAGAGTCGTTCGATCTTGTTACATCCAGGTTTGGAGTGATGTTCTTTGGCGACGTGCCGAAGGCGCTCTCCGAAGTGAAGCGGGTTTTGAAGCCGGGTGGCAAAGCGGCGTTTTTGGTGTGGGGCGCCCCGATTCCGGGCAGCTATTTCGGTGCGGCGGTGTTGCCCTACATCATGAGACTATCGGAAAAGCCCGACCCTGACGGCCCAGGGCCGATGCGGTTCGCCGAACCGGGAAAACTGTTCAAACTGCTCGAGCTCGCCGGCTTGAAAGACGTTTCTGAGACCAGCCACAACCTTCCCGCCCCGTACGACGGCACTCCCGAGCAGTTCCACACCGACCTGATGGAGATTGCCGCCCCGTTCCGGGCGATGACTCAAGAGATGCCGGAGGCTGATAGGGGAGCCGCGCTCGCCGAAGTGCTGAGCAACCTCGAGGCGCTGACACGCGATGGCGTGATCGAGATTACTGCGCCTGTGCTTGCGGTGACCGGCGTGAAAGAGTAGGCCCTCCGGAATCGTAAGAGGCAGGTACGCTGAAGGCGATGAAAAGAATCATTGGCCTTCTTTGCGCGCTCTTGGTTGTTGCCGCAGTCAGTACGGGCTGCCACAGGAGTCCCACCTACGACTTGATGGATGTTCAAACCAAAGCCAAAATCGGAATGACCAAAGACCAGCTGCTTTCCGAAGTGGGCAAGCCGTCGCATGAGATCACCGACGAAAGCGGCACCGAAATGCGCTACGACGCCAAAGACGGCAAAGGTTCGGTGGTGATCATGGTGAACTCCGGAGTCGTCACTTCCGTAACGCGCAAAGATTAACCGCCGCCGCCTTTTTTGGGGAGCGCTTTGTTCGGATACGGCGGAACCTTTGGAACATCCACAGGATGTTTCGCGATTTCGTCTTTCAGATAACCGATCGCGGCTTTGAGTTGCGCATCTTCGCCATCGAACGTGGATCGCGGGAGGTTGTCCACCACGATGTCGGGATCAACGCCGTGCCCTTCGATCAGCCATTTTCCTTCGGGGCCGTAAACTCCGAATTCGGCAGCCGTGGCGACGCCGCGGTCAACCAACGTGTTCGATCCGGTGAGCCAAACTTCGCCGCCCCAAGTCCGCATGCCGATCACCTTTCCAAGGCCCAGCCTGCGAAACCCTTCCGAGAACGCTTCGCCATCTGAAGCGGTGTTTTGATCGCAAAGCACAACAAGATGTCCTCGAAACGCGTACTGCATGTTCCAATAGGGCTGCGTATCTCTTTGCGCCCAATACATCCACGCTTTGCGCATCAGTTTTTCCAAAATCCAGCTGTCAATGTTGCCTCCTTCGTTGTGGCGGACGTCAATGATCAGCCCTTTCTTGTTGAACTGCGGATAAAAATCTCGAGCGAACTGATTCATGTCGCCCGCACCCATCGCGCGCAGGTGCAGATAACCGATCTCTCCTCCGCTGGCTTGTTCCACCTGCAAACGTCTTGTGTATTCCCACTCTCCGTATCGAATGTCGTCGGCTTGCTCTTGAGAAACCGCTTTTACGATCACGTCTCTGGTTTTCGAAAGGTCTCCTCCGACAGCGATTTTCAGCCGCACCTGCCGGCCGCTTTTTCCTCGAAGCAGCGAGGATGCGTCATCAACAGACGTCGTCCTCACGCCGTCAATTTCGGTGATCAGATCTCCAACTTGTAATTCCACTCCGGGCTTTTTCAAGGGCGATTGATCTGCCAAATCGTCGGGATCGCCTTCGTAAATCTTGCTGATGCGGTAACCGTCTTCCGTTTTCGCCCACTCGCAACCAAGCGATGCGACCGTGATCGCATCCGTTCCCATTCGGCGGTCGCCCGGCGTAACGAACGTGTGTAGCAGCGAAATCTCACCGACCATCTGCGCGATCACATCCGAAAGTTCTGTTCGATCGGTAACGCGCGCGGCCAAAGGACGGTATTTGGCTTTCATCGCTTTCCAATCAACTCCCTGCATGTTCGGCGCATACAAAAAGTCTCGATGCAGCCGCCACGCTTCGTCAAAAATCTGCTGCCACTCTTCCTTCGGATCGAACGAAAACATCCAGCCGTCGAGATTCACGCGGCTTTCGCTGGCATCGGGCGGAGCACCGTTCGCATCAAAAACGTACAGGCCGGTCGCGGTGCGCGCGAGAATCTTTTTTCCATCGGGCGTGGATTCAAAAAAGATAACGCCCGAAAGAATCGTATCAATCTTGATGTTTTTGTTTTGAATTTTTACGGATGCCAATGTGGGCGGCTCGTCTGGGTTTGAGGTAAGAAAATACAGCCGGTCGCCGCAAACTTTCAGCGCGCTGTAGTTGCCTGGAGGAATCGGCACTTCCATCAACCGTTTAGAAAGGCCGTCGGCGTCTATCGTCTTTGTCGAATCGGCGTTTTTCTTGTCGCCGCTCAGTTCGTCATCGGGCTCGAAAGGCGAACGGAGTCCTTTTTGCAAGGCGACCATATAGATGCCAAACTGTTTGTCGAAATACGGTTCGGGCGCGCGGGGTCCCCACGGAGATAAAACCCGCGTGCTCAAATGGCGGTCAGAAACAAAATAAAGAAACTTTCCATCGGGCGTGAAGGCGGGGCTTTGATTGTTGAACCGATCGGTGGCAGCATCGAAAATCTTTCCCGAGGCGATTTCATAGATTTTGATCTGAACGAAATCGTTTTGGGCGGTCTGACAAAAAGCAAGAAACTTGCTGTCGGATGACCAGGTGAGGCTCTCGATGGCGTCTCGATCCGAACTTGCGAGCAGCTTGTTCGACCGGTTTTTCAGGTCAAAAAGAAACAGCCGATTCCGCTTGTCGGTGTGCGCGATGAAGTTTCCGTCGGGCGAAGGAACGTGCTGAAGCCGCAGTATCTCGCCGTCGGTGGTAAGTTGTTCGGGCTTGGCATCGCTTGCTCCCAAAATGCCGAGCTGCCACAGTTCAACTTCGCCGCTCTCATCCGAAAGCGTTTCGATTCTCTTTCCGTCATAAGAAAACTTCGCGTCGCGAAACCGCACACCTTTGTTTCGGGTTACTTCGATGATCCGTCCCGCTTTGGCTGGCGCAACAAAGACCTGACCGCGCGCCGTCATCACCACCCGGGTTCCATCGGGAGAGATGTGCGCGGATGTCGTCCAGGTGAGCGGAGTTTTCAACCATCGTTCGCGCATCTGGTCGAAATCCGATGTCAGCCGAATCGGAATCGGCGCATCTTTTCCTGTTTTCACGTCGAGCATCCACACGTCGGCTCCGTGCTGATAAACGATGCGGCCGCCATCCATCGAAATATCGGTCGCGTCAAAATCATCGTGCTTTGTGAGTTGTTTCAAGTTTTTTCCGTGTGCATCCATTGCCCAGATATTCATCACGCCGTCTCTATCGCTTTCGAAATAAACTTTTCCGTTCCAAAACTTTGGATCGCGGCTGGTTCCAGGAAAATCGGGCGTCAATGGGACGGCTTCTGTGCTGCCGCCATCCCACCGCCATAAGTTCTGTGCGGTGCCGCCCTTGTATCTTTTTGTTTGGCTGCCCTGAAACGCCAGCCGCGTAAAGAAAAACTGATGTGAATCGTCAGCAAAACATCCGTCGCTGGCTTGTGCCAAAGGCAAAAGTGATCGGGCGTGCGTGCCGAGGTTGTAAATGCAAACTTGGCGATCGCCGAGGGGCGAATACTTGCGGGTGGAATACAAAAGTTCGGTGCTCGATTTCCAGCCGACCGGAATAGCGGAAGCGCCTTCATATGTGCAGCGGGTGGGCAGTCCGCCTTCCAGCGGCATCACATAAACTTCCGTCGGCCCTTCATAACTTGCGCTGAACGCCAGCCATTTTCCATCGGGCGATATCTCGGGATTGCTTTCGGTGCTCGGGTGTGTCGTCAGCCGCTGCGCCGTCCCGCCCGAAGCGTTCACTTTCCACAAATCGCCTTCAGCACAAAACACGACTAAATCGCCGTGAATCGCCGGCGAACGGTAGTATCCCAACACGCCTGCGTCTTGATGCGCAAACGAACCGCAAAGCATGAGTAGTGCAAGCATAAACTCCTCTCCTAAAAGGTCAACCAATCACGCGGGCTTCCAGCCCCATTCCAAATATTCACAATCGAAACTGCCATCATCGTAAAGGTCGAGCATCGCATATCCCGGCGATGTTTCATGATATTTGCCGTTCCACCAGTTTCCGCAGACGGCGCCGTTGCAAAGGTACACAACACCGTTGTATTCCACGCGGTCAACCAGATGAATATGTCCGCTCAAGCAAAGCCTCACATTCGGGTGTTTGGCAAAAAGGTCTTTGATGAGCACCGAATCGGTATGCATCCACGCTCCCGGCACTTTCCAATCCCCGCTGTTTGCCAAATCGCCGTCAAAGAAAACGCACGCCGACAAGATCGGAATATGTGAAACCACGATCACCGGTGTCGAAGCCTTCGTTTTCGCCAGGTCGTCCGAAAGCCACTCGAACTGCGCATCGTCTAGTTTCGCGGTGTAGCCGTCGCCTTTTGGAAAAACGCTGTCGAGCACAATCCAGTGCCAGCCGGCATGATCAAAACTCCGATATGGCGATTGCAGTTTCAGCAGTTCCATCGCCCACTTCTTGCCGTAGTTAGGTTCCGATCCTGTTGTGTGACTCGACGTTTTGTTCCATCCCCAAACGTCGTGGTTGCCCAGGGTGTGTTCCACGCGCAGATCGGTGTTGTCACCCAAAACTTTCAGAAACAGTTCCCACTGAGTCTTGGTTCGATCGAAAGTCGCTCCGAACGAATCCATCACCAGGTCTCCGCCGGTCATGATCATCTGCGGCTTATCTTTTTGCGCTTGGCAGTGGCGCAGCGCTTCCATCATTCCGATCCCTGCGCGTTTTTCTGGTTGAACGTGAATATCGGTAAGGTGGGCGAACCGCAATGTGCGCTTCCGCTTGGACGCGGCGGCTGACTCCAGCGCCGAAATCGCCTGCCACGGGCCTGCCGCAATCATTCCCGCCAGCGCCGCACCTTTGATGAATCCGCGGCGATTGATCCTATCTTGCATCGGTTTCCTCCAACTGGATTCTCAAACTGTATCACACCTGCCGGGTCTCCTTGGAGGTTTTGGGGGCCCAGGCTCGGAATCGGAGTTGCGAAACACCTTGCCGGTATTCTCAATTCATGCGTGGAATCGTGATTGCGGGCGGTTTCGGCACCCGCCTCCGCCCGCTCACGCTCGTTCGACCCAAGCCCCTGATTCCGATCGTAAACGCGCCGCTTCTGGAATACCAGCTGTTCTATTTGAAACAGGCGGGCATCCGCCATGTCTGTTTTGCGACCAACTACATGGCCGAGGTCATCGAGAAAACGATGGGAGACGGCTCCCAGTTTGGAATGAACCTGGTTTACGCGGTTGAAAACGAGCCGCTGGACACAGGCGGTGCTATCCGCAACGCTTATGATGCGTTCCCAGGCGATGACTGCGTCGTGTTCAACGGTGATGTGATTCACGGTTTTGATATCGCTTCGATTCTTGAATCGCATCGGCAGCGCGGCGCCGACGTAACCCTCACCTTGCGCGAAGTGCCCCGTCCCCATCCTTACGGCGTGGTTGAAGTTGATGACGATCAGCGCGTTACCGCTTTTCACGAACCCACAGAACAACAGAAAAAAGCGTTTGAGCAGGCGGCCGTCGAGCCGGGAGTGGACAAAATGAACGCCGGACTGTACGTGATCAACCGGCAGATTTTGGAGTCGTTCCCCACGGGCAGATCGAAGGTCGAGACCGATCTGTTCCCATCGCTGATCGCGCAGGGGGCAAAGGTTTATGCCGACCTTCAAAACGGTTTTTGGGTGGACGTGGGGCGTCCTTCTCAATACCTTGCGGCGGTACAAGGCGTCATTCGGGGTTTGGCGCCTTCTCCGCGCCCGTTCAGGGTGATTAACGGCTGCGCCATTCACCCAACGGCCCAAATCGGTGAAAAATGCCTGGTTGAAACGAGTTCTTCGATCGGCTCAGGAGTCAAAATAGGTGATGGAGCGAGAATCAGCGCCTCGGTGGTCATGGATGGGGCCGAAATCGGCGCGGATACTGTCGTGCATAACTCGATCGTGGATGTGAACGCCCGCGTGGGATGCCGGTGCAAACTGGACTCGGCGATCGTCGAAGCGGAACAGGTGATCGAGTCGGACTCCGAGTTAGGAGAGATGTTTAGATGAAAGTGCCATTAGTTGACCTTAGGGCTCAATACCAGGAACTCAAGGACGAGTTGGACACCGCGGTCTTGGAGGTTTGTCGAAGCGGAAGTACGGTTCGAGCGGAAAAGGCCGGCTGGTGGAAGGAAGGAATGGCGCAACTTCGGTT
>JAJPJR010000082.1 GCA_021324165.1 Armatimonadota bacterium | reverse complement strand
GGACGGTCACAGCGGTGATCGTGGTGGCGGTGCCGATCGTGAAATCATCGGCGAGCTGCAGGTCGTACTTCGCGCCGAAAAGCGCGTCGCCGCCCAGACAGTTGCCGTTGCCGGCGTCGTACGCTTGGGTAAGCGTATCGTAGATGATGGCTGCATTGGCGAGCGGGGCGACGACTGCCGCGACCGCAAGCAAAGTGAGCTTTTTCATTTCCTTTCCTCCATTAGTTGTATACGCGTAATGAGCGCAGGTATGAATTTGCGGACTCCCAAAATTCAGGGTGCCCAACGCAGCCATTATCCCCCGGATTTTTTAGGATGGCAAGTTAAGGGGTGCAAACCTGGTATATGAACGTGCTGTTTTTTGCGTTTTCCTAACAAAAAGGGCCCCCGGCTTGGCCGGGGAGCCCAATTTGGTTTGCGAATGCGGTCGTCGCTTACTTGCGGCGTCGAGCAGCAAGCGCAGCGAGACCAGCGCCGAGAGCGATCATCGTCATCGGCTCAGGAACCACGTCGCCTTCGATTCTCATGTTGGCTTCGCCGGCTCCAAAGCCGAGCGTGCCGAAGTCCGTCCAGTTGGTGGTGCCATAGCCGCCGTTGCCGTTGGTGCCGTCGCGGCCAACCGAGTTGCCGCCGTTGGCGGTGCTGCGAGCGGTGTAGTGCCAGTCGCTGGAAGTGGCAGCCTGAAGGCCGACCCAGTATGTGCCAGCCGCGAGGCCGATGCTCAAGCCGCCGGCTCGAACGTCAACGCCCAGAAGACCGAACACCGTGTCCGAGAACGAAGTGCCGGTCGTGCTGACTGAGCCTTCGAACACTGTCGAGCCGGGCATACCACCCGAGTCGTTCATGATTCGCAGGACCGCGCTGCCAGGATTGGCGCCGGTGAACGTCAGGTTTCGGACGGTCACAGCGGTGATCGTGGTGGCAGAGCCGATCGTGAAATCATCGGCGAGCTGCAGGTCGTACTTCGAGCCGAACAGCGAGTCGCCGCCCAGACAGTTGCCGTTGCCGGAGTCGTACGCTTGGGTAAGCGTGTCGTAGATGATGGCTGCATTGGCGAGCGGAGCGACTACTGCCGCAACCGCAAGCAAAGTGAGTTTCTTCATAACCTTTCCTCCATTTACGCGCATTGCACGTGGATGATCTAACATTTGCCCGCGGCCCCAAAAGAGGCCTCTAAAACAGGCTGGAACCATTATTGAACAAGAAACTTGCCAGATGCGAGCCTTTTGGCAAAGAACTCTGCTTTTTGGGAGCGCTGATTTGTACCAGTTAACGCTGTCGCAACATTCGACACGTGCGCTGACATGGACTCTCCACCCTGCCCCCGCGTTAGTCTGAAGCGGGGATTGCATACTTTCCATCCTTCCCCCTATGTGCAGGGGGAAGGATGGAGGCTCTCGATCCACGCTGCCCCCTTTTCCACGCTTCCCCCTGGAATCAGGGGGAAGCCCCGTGAGCGAAGCGAACGGTGAAGGGGGTGTGCACCGAACACAAACCCCCATCCGGCGCTTCGCGCCACCTTCCCCCTA
This sequence comes from Armatimonadota bacterium, assembly GCA_021324165.1. Lineage (GTDB taxonomy): Bacteria > Armatimonadota > Fimbriimonadia > Fimbriimonadales > ATM1 > JAJPJR01. The sequence goes on along the minus strand of JAJPJR010000082.1, from coordinate 31,424 downwards.
AGTGCAGGGGGAAGGGTCGAATCGGTTGAAGCGTGGAAACGGGGGCAGCGGCGTTGGGCAGGCAGTAGAACGGCCCTGGCGTTTCAGGCCAGGGCCGAACTCGACTCACCCATTCGAGACCCGTCTTATAATGATCTCGTCGTAATATTGCGACGATTTGCAAAACTCAGCCAGCTTCTTCAAAGCCGCCTCCGAGGAGGCGTCCAGCTTCACTGGACTGAGCAGGCACATCGTTAGTAGATTGAAGGCCTCTTCCTCGGTGAGTGTGAGCAGATGGATGTTGCGTTCGGACATCTCAGCCGCGCCTCCTTTGGCAAGAGTCACCAGTTCCAATAGACTGTTTTCAGACAAAAATGTTCGACTTTCTCTGATTTCAATTCAAACTCGGCCGCGAAATCTCGTAGGAGTACTGCTTCACACGTCGAATTATCTGTCACCGCACCCGAGAAACCGCCATGTTCGCCCTGAACTTTTATTCAGAACTTTACTTGGATGTTCTGAAAGCCAACCGAAAGTCGGTCACTATCCGACTGGGGGACAAGCGGGACAAATACCGGCAGGGCGAGGTGGTATGGATCACGGTCGGCCAGCGTTTCGGCAGGCGGCAGAAGCTTTATTCGGCGATCATTGACCGGGTCGAGCTCAAAACCATCTCCGAGCTCAGCCCGCGCGAGATCGAGCGCGAAAACCCTGAATTCAGGTCAACGGCGGATGTGATCAACCTGCTTGCGCGCGTGTATGGCGAGAAGATTTCGCCCGAGCACCTGGTGAGCGTGGTGCATTTCAGCCGGATTGACGAATAGGTCAATCAGGCCGATTTTTTCCTTTCGATAAGGCTCTGCGCCTGCTGAACGGTGATCGTTTGCGGATCGAGGTCGTTCGGAATCTTGGCGTTGGTTGTGCCGTCGGTTACATACGGGCCGTATTTGCCGTTCATCACGCGGAGCCGCTGACCGTCGTCGGACAGTTCGCGCATCACCTGCGGTTTGGTTGGGCCTTTGGCTCCTTTTGCGGCGCGGGTTTTGGGCGCGTCGAGGAGCGCTGAGGCTTCTGAAAGCGTGATCTCGCACGCCTCCCGCCACGAAGCGAGCGAGCGGAACTCGGAGCCGCGCTTGACGAACGGCCCGAATCGGCCGATCGCCGCTGTGATCTCTTCGCCCGTTTTTGGGTCAAGGCCGACCGTGCGCGGAAGCGAGATCAGTGCCTGGGCGATTTCCGGAGTGATCTGGCTGGGGGACAGGTCTTTCGGAATCGAGACCCTTTTCGGCTTCTGTTTGGCTGCGGCCTGCTCGCCGGTCGGTTCGAGTTCCAGGTAGGTGCCGAATCTGCCTGTGCGGAGGAAGATGCCGCGTCCGGTAGCTGGGTCGTGCGCGATCGTTTCCGGTTCATCGGATTGAGCGCTGAGAATTTGAAGTGCGCGGTCGAGGTTCAGGTCTTGCGGAGCGACATCCTGCGGGATGTTGGCTTTTTCGCCATCCCGCTGCAGATAGGCCCCGTACTTTCCTACCTTTACCACGATCGGCTGGCTGGAAGCGGGGTCGGTGCCGATCGGAAGAGCGGGGTATTCCATGTCCAGTTTTTCGGCGCGGTTTTTCAGTCCGGGCGTGTCTTTGCCTCCGAAGTAGAAAGTTTTGAGAATCTCTTTGGAGCCGATTTTTCCGGCGGCAATGTCGTCCAATGCGTCTTCCATCCGTGCGGTGAAGGCGGTGTCAACCAGATCATCGAAGCTTTTTTCCAGGAGCAGGGTAACGCAGAACGCGGTGAACGTGGGTATGAGTTCGGCGCCGCTTTTGCGCACGTAGCCGCGGTCTTGGATGGTTGCGATAATGGAAGCGTAAGTGCTCGGACGGCCCACGCCTTCCTCCTCCAGTTTTTTCACGAGGCTGGCTTCGGTGTAGCGGGCAGGCGGACGGGTTGAATGCTGTTGGCTTTCGACCTCCACAGGCTCAACGGCATCGCCTTCGGCGAGTTTTGGCAGGAGGTTCTCTTTGTCGCCGAGCTCGGCTTCGGGATCGTCGGACCCTTCTACATACGCCCGGAGGAAGCCGGGGAAAGCGATCCTTTTTCCTGCCGCGGTGAATTCGAGCGACCGCCCGTCTGCGTTGACCTGAATCGCGGCGGTGGTGCGTTCGAACTGCGCGGGGAGCATCTGGCTTGCTATCGAGCGCTTCCAGATGAGTTCGTAAAGTTTGAATTCGTCTTCATCGAGCTTGGCTTTGATGTCGCTGGGTTTGCGGCTCGCGTCGGTTGGGCGGATCGCTTCGTGGGCTTCCTGGGCGTTTTTTGTTTTGGTTTTGTATCGGATCGGTTTGGGCGGCAGGTATTCGGTGCCGTATTCGTTTTTGATCTGGCTTCTGATTTCGGTGAGCGCGCGTTCGGAGAGAGTGGTGCTGTCGGTGCGCATGTAGGTGATGAGACCGACGCGCTGGCCGTCGAGGTCTACGCCTTCGTAAAGTTTCTGGGCAATCTGCATGGTGCGCTTGGCGCTCATGCGGAGTTTTCGGTTGGCTTCCTGTTGAAGCGTGGAGGTTGTGAACGGCGCGTAAGGCTTTTGTGAATCTGCTCGTGACTCGACGCTTTGCACGATCCAAGGCCGGGAGTTTGCGGCGGCTTCGGCGAGGGGTTCGGCTTCCGGGCCGAGGAGAAGCAGCCGGTTTTTGTCTTGCAGCGCTCCTGAATGCGGGTCGAACGATTTGCCGTCGGCGATGCGCTTTCCGTCTACGGCCGCAAGCCGAGCCTTGAACTTCTGGCCGTGGGATTCGAGGGTGGCTTCGAGGTCCCAGTATTCGGACTGCACGAAGGCGATTCGTTCCCGCTCTCGGAGCACGATAAGGCGGACGGCGACGCTTTGAACGCGGCCTGCTGAGAGTCCTGGCGCGACCTTCTTCCACAGAACCGGAGAGAGGGAGTAGCCGAAAAGGCGGTCGAGAACGCGCCGGGCTTCTTGCGCGCTGACGAGCTGCTCATCAATCTGCCTGGGGTGAGCGACGGCTTCGCGGATCGCGTCGGGGGTTACTTCGTGAAAAACGATGCGGTGGACGGGAACGGTTTTTGGGGGCTTGAGGAGTTTGAGAACATGCCAGGAGATGGATTCGCCTTCGCGGTCTTCGTCGGTCGCCAGGTACAGGGAGTCGGCGCCCTTCATGGCCTGTTTGAGTTTGGCGACGTGTTTCTTTTTGGAATCGGGGACGACGTAGATCGGTTCGAAGTTCTTTTCGACGTTCACGCCGAGGCGGGCCCACGGGGCGGACTTGTATTCGGCGGGGATCTCTTTGGCGCCTTCGGGCAGATCGCGGACGTGGCCGTAGGAGGCTTCGACCGTAAAATCCGGGCCTAAGAAGCCTTTGATCGTCTTCGCTTTTGCCGGCGATTCGACGATGACGAGGTTTTTCTGCTTTTGCTGTGACATGAGCAACAGGTTTGCGAGCGCATCAGTCTAACTATGGGGAAAGTATGTTGTCAAGACGGCGATTTTGGGGACAGCGGCTCTGGCGGGCGGTTTTTGCCGGGCTGGTTCTGGCGGTTTTCGGGCAGATTTGGGGTTCGCAGTCGTTTTTTGGGATTTATCTGCAGGGCGAGAAGATCGGCTATATGAGCATCGCATCCTCGCCAGCGCAGGGGGGCACGAGGACGGTGGTGGTAACTCGGATTCATGCGCTTTTGTTGGGGACGGAAACCAAGATTGACATGACCAGCGACAGCCTTGCGGATTCGGCGGGACGAATCAAGCAGATGGGGTTTACGATGACCAGCGGCGGCCGGACGCAGAAGGTGGACGCGGTTGTCGGGAAGGATGAAATCGCGGTAACCAGGAGCACGGAGACGGGGACGGAGAAGAAGCGGCTTCCGGTTCCTAAAGGCGCGGAGATTGTGGACGATCCGACGGTGGCGGCGCTTCGCGCAGGGATGGGGAAGGCGAACACCAAGATCACGTTTTATGCGTTCGATCCGGTGGCGCTTTCGCTGCTGAAGAACGACCTGATATTTAAGGGTGAGACGAACGTTACGGTTGACAAAAAGACGCAAAAAGCGATGTGGGTGCAGGTTGTAGATCCGCGGGCATCATCGGATATTTATTTGAGTTCGAGCGGCGAAGTTGTGGTGATGCGGTCGGTTTTCGGGATGGAGATGCGCCCGATATCGCGCAAGGACGCGTTGGGTTCGAACGACTATGTGCCTTCGGTGGATATCGCGAGCGCGAGCCGGGTTGTGCCGGACGAACCGATTGAAAACGCGCGGAGTTTGAAACGGTTGAAACTTCGGCTGGAAGGGCCGGTTTCATCGCGGTTGATTTCGGATGCGAATCAGACGGTAACGCCGAACGACGGCGGTGTGATTTTGGAGATTCATCCTGCGATGCCGCCTGCGGCGGAAGCGTGGAAGATTGAAGATCTGAAAGGGAAGGAAACGCAATTTGCCTCTCCTGCCGATCTGATTCCTTCTGACAGCGCAACGTTTCGCAATTTGGCGAAGCAGATTGTGGGCAGCGAAACGAACAGCCTGATCGCGGCGAAAAAGATTGCAGAGTATGTGTACAAGGTGATGAAGCCGAACGCGTCCATCGGCGTGATCCGCGACGCTGCGGAGATTTTGAAAACTAAAGAGGGCGTGTGCCGCGATTATGCGATGCTGACGTGCACGCTGATGCGCGCGGCTGGCATCCCCTCAAAACTTGCGACCGGTGCGGTGTATGCGAACGACGGGTTTTATTATCACGCATGGGTGGAGGCGTTTATTGGCAGTTGTTGGGTGCCGTTGGATGCGACGATGAACGGCGGCTTCGATGCGGCGCATATCAAGTTCGTGGAAGGGAATCCCGACAGCGCGCTGGTTGTGTTTACATTGGATGGTGTCAAAATCAAGGTGCTTTCGAAGTAGGGGTTATGGGCTGTGCGGACTGTTAGGGCGATTGTGTTCGCCGTTTTTTTGGCGGCGGGAAGTTTGGTGGGCATTTTGGGATTGGCGCCCGCGGCGGCAAACTTTGCCGACCGGATGCAGTTTTCGGAGCCGGTAAAAGACACGCTGCGCGGCGTGCCTTGCGGAATCGCCTTGGCGGTTTTTTGCGCGAGTGTTTTCGGAGTGATCGGGCTCGCGTTGCTTGCGGCTGCCGACCAGGTGTTGCGGCGATGGTCGGTGATGGGCAGTGCGGAACGGGTGACGTTTTTTGCGGCGGTGTTGGTTGGGGTCGGCATCAGCATTCCGTTTCACATGATCCTGTTTGGTTTTTGGCCGTGGGGGCCTCCATTGGGATTAGTGGTCATGATCGGCTTGGTCTTCTTGACGCACGCGATGCTTGCGAGCATGGCGGAGGCGCTGCCATGGAGCCGTGTCGGCGGCAGACGAACGAATTGGAAAGTGTTCGATACGAATGTGCTGATTGACGGGCGGATTTATGAGATCGCGAAGAGCGGTTTTTTGGAGGGAAGGCTGTACGTTCCGGAATTTGTGATTCACGAACTGCAGGCGATATCGGACGGGCACGACAGTCACAAGCGTCAGCGCGGGCGTCGAGGGTTGGACATGCTTCAAAACCTGCGTTCGGATTTTGAAATCGAGGTCGGCACGCAGGACCGATTAGCGGGCGATCCGAACGATGCGGTGGACAACAAACTGATTCGATTGGCGTTGGCGTTGGGGGCTTCGCTGGTGACGAACGATTACAATTTGAACAAAGTGGCCAAAGTGCAAGGGGTTCGGGTTTTGAATGTGAACGACCTGGCGATGGCGGCGCGGATTCAGTTTCTGCCAGGCGAATCGTTTAAGGTTGAGATCGAACGCGAGGGAAGTCAGCCCGGTCAGGGCGTGGGTTTTTTGGAAGATGGAACGATGGTGGTGGTGGAGCATGGCGCGCAGTTCATCGGGCAGCGGACTGAAGTGCGGATTACCCAGATTCATCAGACCACGGCGGGAAAAATGATCTTTGCGAGCCCGAACGGTTTGGAACATTCGGACGCGCAGCAGCAGGCGCGAAGGAGGTCGTAGCCGGTGGCGTTCGGCGTGCTGCTGGCAGCGGGTTCGTCGGAACGATTCGCAAGTTCGATGCGAGGCGTTCGCGTGGATGCGAACCAGAACAAACTGTTTTGCGAACTGATTCCTGGGTTGGCGGTTTGGCGGCGGTCGTTCGAAATGCTGCGAACTCATCCGATGATTTCGGGCGTGGGGATTGTTGCGCGGAAAGAGGATTTTGAGAAGTTTTCGGAATGCGATCCCGACTTTTTGGTGGAAGGCGGCACAAGCCGGTGCGAAAGTTCGCTTGCGGGAGTGAAGGCGAGTCCCGACTCGGAATCGGTTGTTGTGATTCATGATGCGGCAAGGCCTTTTTTGTCGAGCGGGTTGATATCGCGAGTGGTTCGAGCGGCGGAAGAGTGCGGTGCGGCGATTCCGGCGCTGCGGATTATGGACAGCGTGAAACGGGGTGACGAGTTTGTGGATTCGCACGTGGAACGCAGCGGACTTTATCGCGCGCAGACTCCGCAGGCGGCACGGCGGGAGTGGCTGCTTTGCGCGCTGAACGAGACGACCGATGCGGGCGACGACGCCGAGGCTCTGCGGCTGGCCGGGTATCGGGTGGCGATGGTGGAAGGCGAACGGCTGAACGAAAAGATCACGACTTATGAAGATCTGAAACTGTTCAGTTCGTTGGCCGTGCGGCAGACTCCGATTTTGGGATTCGGCTACGACGTGCACCGGTTTTCGGATGATGCCGAGAGGAAGTTGATGCTTGGAGGAGTGTGGTTCGAAGGGTGCCGCGGGCTTGCGGGACATTCGGATGCCGACGTGATTTTGCACGCATTGGTGGACGCTCTGCTGGGGTGCGTTGGGGCAGGGGATATCGGGATGCTGTTTCCTGATTCGGACGAAAAATGGAAGGACGCGGAGAGCGCGATATTTTTGCGCGAGGCTCTTGCGCGCTTTTGCGCAAGCGGCGCACAGATTTCGAATGTGGATTTGACGCTGATTGCGGAGGAGCCTCGGCTTGGCGAGCGGCGCGGACAGATTTGCCAACGGATTGCGCGCGAGCTGCGGATCGCGAAAAATCAAGTAAACTTGAAAGCCACTACACATGAGCGTATTGGGGCGCTCGGAAGAGGAGAAGGAATCGCGGCGCTCGCGGCAGTCGCCGGATTCAAAAACAGTTTTGAAAACGAAGAGGTTTGAATGATGGAACTGTTAGTGCGAAATGCCGAAGGAAACCTTCCCGTGAGGCAGCGGGAGTACGCTGCAAAAAAGTTCGCGAAACTTTCGCGGTATTTCAACAAGGCGTCGAAGGTCGAACTGGTGCACCACGAGCAGAAAGGAAAGCATCGTCTGGATGTTACGATCTTCGCGGACGAGTTCACTTTGCGCGGATCGGAGCGGGACGGATCGCTTCGAGCGTGCATTGACAAAGTGAGCGAGAAACTGGAATCGCGGCTTCGAAAACTGAAGCATAGGCTGGTGGATTCTCACCGCCGAAGGGGTTCGAAGACGCTTCCGGTTGCCCTTACCGAAGGAAGTCGTCCTCAGCGATCGGTTGGGCCGGAGTTTGAAAAAACCCGCATTCCGCTGAAGACGATGACGCCCGACGAGGCCGCGCTTCAGATCGAGATGGTGGATGCGCTGTTTCTGGCGTTCCGCGACGCAAGAACGGGTTCTCCGCATGTGATTTATAAAATCCGCGCGAACCGGTACGGCCTTGCGCACCTGGACGGCTAATCGCCTTCGGGAAGTTCCCGCGCAAAGGTGAGTGCGCCGACCCATGAAGCGCGGGCGCGTTTGAGTTCCTGCGCGCACGCTTCGAGAGTGGCACCCGATGTAACGACGTCGTCTACGAGCAGCAGGCGCATGTTGGAGACGTAACCCGCGCGGAACGCGTCGCTTAGATTCTTTGCTCGCTGCTTGGCGGAAAGCTGGGCTTGGGGCCGGGTGCGCTTGACTCGCGTCAGCAGTTCGGGACGCACGGTCCGCAATCCGAGATGGTTTGCGATGAGCAGCGACTGATTGAAGCCGCGGCTGGCTTCGCGCGACCAGTGAATCGGCACCGGCACAACCGCGTCGAACGGCGGAAGATGGTCGAGGAGAGGGTGTATGAAAACCGCCATTCTTGCGGCGAGCGGAATCGCACGTCGGTATTTCAGTTCGCGCACCGCCCAGCCGCCGACTCCGGTGTATTCGACAGGGCTTCGAACGTAATCGAGCGCGCTCATCCATCGGCAGTCACGACAGCCGTCGGCTGAGCCGAGTCCGCACCTCACGCAGAAGCCGAGATTTAGAAACGCGAGTCGCGATGCGCAGCTTGAACAGAGCGCGGCTTCACCCGATGCTGAACAGAGCCTGCAAACCGTTGGGTAGACCGCACCAAGAACCGCTTCAGAAAAGCGATTCAAATAGGTCGCGGCTTTTCGCGTCGAGTTCGTCGAAGTTGCGGATTTCATAGCGCTGCCCGTCAATGGAAACGACCTGCCACCGTTTCGGGGCTACTTCGTGAACGGAATCGCGAACTCCTCTAATGTAGAACTGTGAGATGCCCCTTTGGGTGCTGACCTCCCACCGCCACATCGAGGCCTCTTGGGTCAGGGCGGTGATTTTTTCGATGATCGGAGTGAAGTAGCGGCGATCCATGTACTCATCGAGCGCCTTGCGGGAATCGGGGTCGAGCCCTGCGAGGTCTTTCATGATTCCGAGTTCGCGTCCGGATTCATCTTGAATGCTGATGAACGCATCCGGGCTGGTGAGGGGGAAGCAGCGAAACAGGCGCGCGTGGAGGAGAGTGCGGTCGCCTTGGATGGTGAGCCGCGGATGAACGGCTCCTGGCGGAAACTGGAGCGAGATTTCGGCTGGGTTTAGGAATCGGACTTGGGACATTCGGTTGTTGGAATTGTATCGCGCGTAACATTCGGGTTTCCAACCGTCCTTAGGCTTGGGCGCGCGCGGCATGTTATTTGATTCCGATCTCCACCGAGACCGTCCCGTTCCTGCGCTTGTCGGGAACGGGCGGCTGGTTACGACTGTGGGGATTTTGGGGTGCCACGACAGCCCGGGTTCGGTGGCGGAGGAGTTCGGCGCGACTCAGGAGTTCGTGATTGCAGGAAGGAGGCTTCCCGGAGCGAGGCACGAACTGATTCCTTTCGGCAGGCTTCACGTGGAACTGTTTATCGGCGATGTGAACAACGTCCCGAAATCGCGGACTCAAACGATTGACACCTCTTCGGCGGAGGTTCGCACGAGCCGCGTTTTTGAAAACGCGGCGGAGTCCACCCGTTCGATGGTGCTGGCTCATAAGAATGCGTTTTTGATCGAGCGGCGGATTGCGAACGTTTCGAACGAAGATATCGTGGTCGCGGTTCGGCATCTTTATCAGTTTGGGGCGCGAGACGAAAAGCGGCACGAGGCGTTGAGATCGTCGCTTGCGTGCTGCGGCGATCTGGCGCGGTTCGAATGGGAGTGCGGCGATCTGCTGGGCGTCGTAAATCTGAGCTGCGACAACGGTTCGTGGGAAGGCGACGGCGACGAAGTCCGCACGTTTGCCGAAGGGATCGTGGCGCCGGGTGACGAGATGGTGGTTCGGATCGCGATCACGTTCAGCGATCGAATCGAATTCTGTCTGCCGGTTGATGCGAAAGGGTGGGATGCAGATATTCAGAAGCATCAGCGATGGTGGGACGGATTTTGGTCGGTGAGCGAAATTGAGACGGGAGATTCGGAAGTGGATCGCTTTCGGGAGATTGCGCTGTATACGATCGCGTGTCAGGCGACGCCGTGGTCGGTTCCTCCGACCGTTTCGGAACGGTATTGGGGCGGCGGGGCGTTTCACGATGAGTGGTATCCGTTCATCGCGCTGCTTTCGGGCGGCTGGGACGAGATGGCTGCACGGATCCCTTATTTTCGTTTAGCCACGTTGGACGAGGCGAAACGGAGAGCGAACTTTCGCGGGGCGTTGTATCCGTGGAGTTCGACGGAAGACGGCAAGGAGCGCGATCCGCACGGGCATTGGTATTCGGAGCGGTTTCATTTGGGGCTGATTGCCGGATGCGCAAGTTTCTTGTGGATTTATCAGTGGGATTTTGAGACGCTGCGGGAGTTGTATCCGATTTTGCGTGAGTGTGCGAGGTATTTCGAGCTCAACATGATCGAGCGTGATGAGCGGGGAGCGCCTCGCACCATCGGCTGCACCGATTTCGACGAGAGTACGGTTGAAGTTGCAGGTGGGCCGTTTACGATGGGCGCGGCGTATCACGCACTGGAGCGGGCGTCTGAAGCGGCCCGGAGATTGGATGTGGACGGGGAAATGCGCGTGGGATGGGATCGGCTGGCGCGTCAACTGCGGCAGCAGTTTGCCGTGGATTCTGCATCGAAACGTTATGTTGTGCCGGGTGGTCATCCTCAGCATTATTCGTGCGTGGGTTTTGCGGTTCCGTTTTTTGCGGATTGTGAAAGCGAAACGATCCGCAACACGGTGAGTTTTTTTGGTGCGAGGTTGAAGACCGCAAACGGATGGGCGCCGGGGCTTGCGCAAAGTTTTGAAGGAACGACTTGGCTTTGGACTGCAGGGCATTTGGCGATGTGCGACCTGGTTTTGGGAAACGCTTCCGACGCTTGGGAAAAGGTGCGCAAAGGACCAGATTGCGCCAGTCAATTCATGAGTCCCAACGAACATCTGGATCGCGACGGTCAGGTGCGTGTGCCGTGGTTTACAACGGGCTGCGGCGCGTGGGTTGGTGCATTGCACTGGATGTTTGCGCGGGCGGATCAGACCGGCGATTACGTTTTGATGGGGATTCCTGAAGAGTTGAAAACGGTTTCGTTTCGAGGTCTGCGGTTGAGCAGAGGCGTCACCGTGTCGGGACGTGTGGTTGACGGGGTGCTCACAAATCTCTCCTTCAACGCACCGAAGGCGACCGGGTTTACGTTCGAGATTCCGTCGCGGTTTGTGGAGAAGGTGTGGACGGAAGAGTCGGCAAAGATTTATGATCTGATCGGCATTTGGAGAATTCAGGTTGAGCTGTCGCCTGGCGAGAATCAGTTCGTTTGATTTGCAAGTATCCTTAGTGTGATGAACCTGGTGGGTGTGATCCCGGCAAGGATGGGCGCAACCCGGTGCCCCGGCAAGCCGCTGATAAAGATGGCCGGCAAACCGATGGTTCAGTGGGTTTTCGAGGCGGCAAAGCGGTGCGCGGTGTTCGACGCTGTGATCATCGCCACTCCCGATCAGGAGATCGTGGAAGCCGCGAAACGGTTCGGCGCTGATGCCGTTCTTACGAGCGCGTCGCACCCCACGGGAACTGACCGCATTGCCGAAGCCGCGCGGAACGTGCGAGCGTCGTGGTATGTGAACATCCAGGGAGACGAGCCGCTGATGCCGGTGGAAACGATCGAGCGGTGCGCGGCACTTACCGCCGAAGGCAAGAGCGAAACGGCGAGCGTTTATGATTGGGCGCGCGAAGATGAGATCGCAAACCCAAATGTGGTGAAAGTTGTGACCGATCTGCAAGACCGCGCACTCTATTTTTCGCGCAGCGAGATTCCGTTTGCTCGCGGACGGCGCGAAAAGTGCAAAAAACATATCGGGATCTATGGCTACAGTTACGACGTTTTGCAGCGGTTTTCACAATGGGAGCCGACACCGCTCGAGATTTCCGAATCGCTTGAACAACTCAGGTTTTTGGAACACGGAGTTGGGATGCAGATGAGTTGGGCGGCGGCGACACCGCTTGCCGTTGACACGCCGGAACAGGCCGAAGCCGCAGCAAGACTTTTAGAGGAGGTGCGGGCATGATCGCTGCGCTCGCTGCGGCCGCCGTCGGATACGTGACGATTGATCTTCCGAACGACCCGAGGCTGGGTTTTGCGGTGGACAAAGACGGCAACGTTTTGTTGGGAATGCCGCTCGAGAACAAAGCGGTAAAGATCGGGCTGTACAAACGCGTCGGCGCCGAGCTTACACTTGAGAAAACTTTTGACCAGGAGTATAAGGGCAGCGTGGAGATTCTGCCGCTGAATGACGGGTTCGGCGTTGTGGATTTCGAAGGCAGCCAGGTCAGCAAAGTTTCTTATGAAGGGAAGGTGATTTGGAAGACGCACGCGCGCTATCCGATCGCCGCGCGGCTGGATTTTGAAGGCAACATCTGGTGCATTTTTAACAGCGGAATTGTGGCGGTAAAAACCGACGACAGCAGCGACGTGGAGCCGATTTTGAAAACGAGCGGTGAAGAGGTGGCGATTCACGGCGGTGCGGACATCGCTCCGACGGTCGGCATGCGATGCTGGATTGCCGACGTGGGCGGCGGGCTGGAGATGTATGACGGCAAAGGCGGACTGAAATCGGTCGCGGTGCTGGATGCGGCGCAGCGGATGGTTGCAATGAAAAACGGCTCGGCGCTGGTATACGACGGCAAGGCGTTTCTTACGATCACGCCGGATGGAAAGCGTGGAACTTCTTATCCGGTACCGCAAGAGTTTATCCGCGGTTTGAGTTACATCGGCAGGACGTATGACGGCAGGCTGCTGCTTGCGATCACGCAAGGCAAAAAGGGCCGTGCCGCGATCATGGATGTGCGCCTGGGGGCACCATGATCGAAGACGCTAAATCGCGTCCAACTCTGCCCTCCGATTGGGAAGATCCCGAAAGCCTTGCTTCACTGATTGATCAGCTGCGCGTTCAGCGTCCGAAGCTGAACGTGCGGCGGATTCGCGAAGCGTATTTTTTGGCAGAGTGTGCTCACCGCGGCCAGACGCGGCTGAGCGGAGAGGCGTATGTAACGCATCCATTGGCTGTGGCGCACATTTTGGCTGACTTGCAGATGGATGAGGCCACGATCGTCGCTGCGCTGCTGCACGACGTTTTGGAAGATTCACCGACCAGCGCGGAGACGATCGAACGGATGTTCGGCAAGGAGGTGCTGCATTTGGTGGAAGGCGTAACGAAATTAAAGTTTCCGCCGATCGAGGAGACCTCGACAAAGAAGCAGGCCGCCGAAGCGCGAGTGAGATTCGCCGAAACCATGCGCAAGATGCTGATGGCGATGACGCGTGACTTTCGCGTGATGGTGATCAAACTTGCGGACAGGCTGCACAACATGCAGACGCTGGGCGTGATGCCGGAAGAGAAGCGGCTGCGCATCGCGCGCGAAACGATGGACATTTATGCTCCGCTTGCGGGAAGGCTTGGCATTTGGCAGATCAAGTGGCAGCTGGAGGATTTGGCATTTCAGTATCTGCATCCGCAGGAGTTTGCGAGGGTTTCTGAGTTGATCGCAAAGACCAGGTCGAAGCGGGAAGAGGAGTTGAACGAGACGATCGTTACTCTGAAGGAGAAACTGGAGCAGAACGGGTTTAGGAACTTCGAGGTTTCGGGCAGGCCGAAGCATTTATACAGCGTGTATCAAAAGATGTACGTGCACGGGTTTGAATTTGAAGAGATTTATGACTTGATCGGTGTGCGGGTGATTGTTGAAGATGAGAGCGACTGCTACAAAGTGCTGGGGTTGGTGCACGAGTTATGGAAGCCGATTCCTGGTCTGTTTTATGACTATATCGCCAAACCGAAATCTAACGGGTATCAGTCGCTTCACACAAAAGTGATCGGGCCGCATGGCGAGCCGCTCGAGGTGCAGATTCGCACGCTCGATATGCACCAGATGGCGGAGTTCGGCGTGGCGGCGCATTGGCAGTATAAGCCCGGAACGGGTCAGAAAATGACGCTGGAAGATCACACGCGGATGCAGCGCCTGCGCAAACAGTTGTTGGACTTTTCTGCCGAAACCGCATCGGGTAGCGAGTTTTTGCAGACCGTTTCGATGGATCTGTTCAGCGAACAGGTGTTCGCGTTTACGCCCAAAGGCGACGTGATTGACCTTCCTCACGGAGCGACGCCGATTGACTTCGCGTTTCGAATTCACACCCAAGTTGGGATGAAAACGGTCGGCGCAAAAGTGAACGGACGGATTGTTAAACTGGATCATGAACTGGAAAACGGCGACATTGTGGAAGTGCTTACGCGTCGGGACTCAATGCCGAGCGTAGACTGGCTGCGGTTTGCGAAGACGATCAGCGCCCGCTCGAAAATCCGCGCGTTTTTGCGGCAGGAAAACCGTGAGGCGAACATTCACCGCGGAAAGGATGCGCTGGAAAGAGAGATCAAAGGGCTCGGATTCGATGCAAAGCAGGTGCTGACCGAAGAACGTTTGAGTGCGGCGGCTGCGGCGCTTGCGAAAGGCGATTCGAAATCTCTGCTCGCATCGGTCGGCGAAGGACTAATTTCGGTGGAGCGCGTGGTGGGCTTGCTGACCGAAACAGAACGCCGTCAGCAGCGGAAGGCGAAGGCAGGGCCCGTGCACACCGCGGCGGGGGTGATTTCGGTGGGGCCCGGAGGCGTGGACAACGTTGCGTTCAAACGATCCAAATGCTGTCTGCCGGTTCCGGGCGACGAGACGATCGGCTACATTTCGAAGGGCCGCGGAGTGATTTTGCATCGCAAGTTGTGCCCGAACGCGACAAAACTGGCGGAGGCTTCGCCGGATCGCATCGTTTCGGTGAACTGGCCAAAGGACAAACAGCCTTGGGCCGTCAACCTTCGCATTCACACAGTGAACCGGCAGGGACTGCTTGCGGATATCACGGCTGTTTTGGGAGAATCGAAAACAAACGTGAGCGCGGCGACGATCCGCACGCTTCCCAATCAGACGGCTTTGCTCGATATGACGTTGGACGTTCCCGATCTTCGACATCTGCAAGGCGTTACTTCGAAAATCGCTCAACTGCCCGAGGTGATCAGCGTGCAACGGACTTTCAGCGGCAAAGGCAGCGCGAAGGCGTGAAGGTCGTAGTACAGCGGGTTTCGCGCGCGTCGGTGATTGTGAAGGGCGAAAAGGCGGCGGAAATCGGGACGGGTTTGGTGGTGCTTCTCGCGGCAGAATCGGGCGACACCGATGCCGACGCGGAATGGATGGCAAACCGGATTGCTGGACTTCGCGTGTTCAACGATGAAGACGGAAAACTGAATCTTTCGGTGCGCGACGCCGGAGGAAAGGTGTTGGTGGTGAGCAACTTTACGGTTGCGGGAGATTGCACGAGGGGAATGCGGCCTTCGTTTGTGCGCGCCGCTGAGTATGCGGAAGGGGAGCGATTGTATGAGACGTTTTGTGCGCGGCTGTCGCAGCGGGTTGGCGCGGTCGAGCGGGGCGTTTTCGGTGCAGACATGCAGGTGGAACTGATTAATGACGGACCGGTTACGTTAGTGGTGGACTCTTCGAGCGGAAAAGATGGATGACGATTTGCAGCGTGCGTATGAGTTGGTTTACCGATTTGGATGGAACACGACGTGCTTTCAGATTTTGAACCCAGGAATGCGCAGATGGTTCGGCGAAGACGGCGGTTCGATGGTGGGTTATGTTCGGGCTGACGGGTTTCGTGTGGTTGCGGGCGCCCCGGTTGTGCACGAATCGAATTTGAAGCAGACGATTGCGGAGTGGGAGAGTTCGGATGGGGGTTCGCCGGTTTGCTATTTTTGCGCCGAATCGAGGCTCGAGTCGGCACTGCATGAAGCGCCGGGATATTCGAAAGTTGTTGTGGGAGCGCAGCCGTGCTGGACTGCTGAATCGTGGCTGCAGAGAGCGCGGGAAACGGCCTCGCTCAGGGCGCAATTCAGCCGCGCGATGAGCAAAGGAGTTCGCGTTTCGGAATGGCCGCT
Organism: Armatimonadota bacterium; assembly: GCA_021324165.1. Lineage (GTDB taxonomy): Bacteria > Armatimonadota > Fimbriimonadia > Fimbriimonadales > ATM1 > JAJPJR01. The sequence goes on along the minus strand of JAJPJR010000082.1, from coordinate 15,757 downwards.
GGGTCGCGTGAAACAGAGCGCTGATCTAAGAAACGTTTTGGATCATTGGCTGCAGACCCGCGGTCTGCCTCCGATGCATTTTCTGATCGAACCGCAGATTTTCGAACGGCCTGACGGGCGGCGGATATTTGTTGCGGAACGCGAAGGCGTGCCGATCGGGTTTGTTTCGCTTGCGCCAATTCCGGCACGCGAGGGTTGGCTCACCGAGATGTTCGTTCGAGGCAAAAACGCGCCGAACGGAACTGTGGAGTTAACGCTTCGTGAAGCGATCAGCGCGATTGCGGCGGACGGATCCAAATTCGTTTCGATGGGAATGGTACCTTTATCGAAACAGGCGCGCATCGCGATGTCGGTTAATCCGGCGTGGCTGCGAAGCCTTGCCGCATGGGCGCGCGCTCATATGCGCCGGTTTTATAATTTCGACGGCCTTGATTTTTTCAAGTCAAAGTTCATCCCGGATGTGTGGGAACCTGTTTATGCCATCAGCACCGAAAGTCGTTTTAGTTTGCGGGCTTTGCTGGCTGTGGTGCGTGCGTTTACCGGCGTTCATCCGGCGGCGGCGTTTGCTTCGGGCATCCTGAAAGCCGCCAGACAGGAGATGGTGTGGCTGGTGCATCGCGGGTCGAGGCGGCAAGGAGGATCGAGCCGCCCCATATTCCCGCGATAGTGAAGTGCGAATTCCCGTTGTTATGCCGCGATGCGGAGGCCGACTGAATCGAGATATTCGTCAATGCGCGGCTGCAGGAGTTCGCGGACGGTTTCAAGTTCTGCGCGGTCAATGCCGATTTCTGCATCCACTTCGGGCGGCGCCCACGATTCGCATTTCCAAGATTCGTAGCCGAAGCCGAGCGCGGGCAGCACGCTCCGCGCATAACTCAGACAGCATGTGGTTTCGTATTCGTCCTCGGCTTCCCATGGGGTGGACATCATTTTGATGATGTTCACAAACAGCGGGTCGAGTTTCCAGACGGTGAGCGCCTCGGCCGTGAGGTGATCAATCGGCGTTGAATACAGTTTCTCGAACGCCTCGCTGAGCGTAAGGCCGTTGCGTTCGGCGAACTTTTCGATTCTCGAATAGTCTCCAACGCTGACGTGAGCAAGGATTCCGATTCCGATATCTCCCAACAGACCGCAGGCGAACACCTCGTCGGCGGCGAGTTCGGATTGAAACGGGCGGATTTTTTGCAGGCGCGAAAACACGTACCGGCTGAGAAACGCGCATGCGAGCGAATGCCTGCCAAACCGAACCAGATCGAACTTCGGCGGCAGCGAAAGGAGTTTGAACGATTGGCGGACAAGCGTGGCGCTTGCCATGTTGCGCACCGCACGCATGCCGAGTCGAAGAATGGCTGATCGGATGGAAGTGCAGCCCGAATGCCGCAAGCCGTGCTCGCCGCTCGAAGACATGCGCAGAATTTCGGCAGTGAGTCCTGAATCTCTGCTGATGAGCCTTTCGAGTTCGCGCGCCGACGGCTCGTCTTGATCAATCATTCTGATGATCGCGCTTGCGGTTTCTGGAAGTGCCGGAATGGTGCCGGATCGCTGCACGAGCAGCCGAAGGCGTTCAAAATCTGCTTTCATCTCTATATCCCCTCTAAGGCAAGACCCCATGGATTTACATCGCCGCCGATCCGTCGGGGGACTGACGATTGCTGATTGTCCGTGAGTGATGTTCCACAATCGGCGGGAGATTTGATGCGGGGGACGCGGCGGCTGGGCAAAAGTCGGCAAAATTGCGTGCTGAAAGATTTCTGGTACAATTGAATGGTTCCTGACGCTCGGCCCTGCTGTCCGCGCGCCATTGACCCGAACTGAAAGTGGCGCGATACTTCGTTCTCAGCGACGGCACGGTCTACCGCGGCGAGCCGCTCGGCGCGGATGGAGAGGCTTTTGGAGAGGCCGTTTTCAACACGGGGATGACGGGCTATCAGGAGATCCTCACCGACCCAAGTTATGCGGGCCAGATCGTAACACTCACCTATCCGCTGATCGGCAATTACGGCGTGAACGCCGAGGACTTCGAAAGCGACCGGATTCAGCCCGCGGGTTTTGTGGTGCGCGAAGCGTGCGAGATACCGAGCAACTGGCGGTCTACCGGAACGCTGCACGAGCTGTTGGCGGAGCGCGGCGTTGTGGGAATCAAAGGCGTGGATACGCGCGCCATCACCAAAAGACTTCGGACAGCGGGCGTTTCGATGGCGATGATCACGGACGCGAATCCTGAATCGGCGATTGAAAGATTGAGAAGCGTGCCCGCATACGGCGATCAGGATTTTGTTTCGCGCGTGAGCACCAGTGCGCCTTATGCGTGGGGATATGAGGGCCGCGAACAGATTGATCAGCCGATGGGCGATTACAAGCACCGAATTGTGGTGATTGACTGCGGCTTGAAGTTCAACATTCTCCGACGCCTCGCGGCTCTTGGGTGCCGTTCGCTGGTGCTGCCCAGCGCCGTTTCGGCGGAAGAGGTTTTGGGATGGCGGCCTGACGGCGTGATGCTTTCACCGGGGCCGGGCGATCCGTCGCTGCTGCCGGGGGTCGCAAAGACGGTCAACGGGCTGGTGGGAAAGGTTCCTCTGTTTGGAATCTGTTTGGGAAACCAGATGCTTGCGCACGCGATGGGAGGCTCAACCAAGAAACTAAAGTTTGGACATCGGGGGAGCAACCATCCGGTGAAGGATCTGATTTCGGGAAAGACGACCATCACGTCGCAGAATCACGGCTACGCGGTGGATGCGGACTCTCTTGTCGGCACCGGCTTAGAGGTGACGCAGATCAATCTGAACGACGGGACGGTGGAAGGAATGCGGCATGAGTCGCTTGGCGCGTTCAGCATTCAGTATCACCCAGAGGCGGCCCCTGGTCCGTGGGATTCGCGGCCGTATTTCGAGATGTTTGTGCATCGGATCGAGGCGGCTGGCGGATGAAAAAAGTGATGGTGATCGGCAGCGGTCCGATTGTGATTGGACAAGCCGCCGAATTTGATTATGCCGGCACGCAGGCGTGCAAATCGCTGCGGGAAGAAGGTCTCGAAGTGGTGCTGATCAATTCCAACCCGGCGACGATCATGACCGATTTAGAGACGGCGGATCGGGTTTATATCGAGCCGCTGACGGTGGAGTTTTGCGAAAGGGTGATTGCGCAGGAGCGGCCCGATGGGCTGTTGGCATCGCTGGGCGGGCAGACGGGATTGAATTTGGCTACGCAGCTGGCGAACGCGGGAATTCTGGACGACTATTCGGTGAAACTGTTGGGCACGCCGCTCAGCGCGATTCAGCTGGCCGAAGACCGCGAACTGTTCCGAGAACTGATGCGGAAAATCAAAGAGCCTGTGCCCGAAAGTTGGATCGTTCGGACGGAGGATGAACTTTCGGACCTGCTCGCGAAGGCGCCTTATCCGTGCATCGTGCGCCCGGCGTATACGCTTGGGGGCACGGGCGGCGGCATTGCGCATTCGCCCGATGAGTTGTGGGAAATCGGAAAAACGGGGCTATCGCTTTCACTCTGTTCGCAGATTATGGTGGAGCGGTCTCTGCTCGGGTGGAAAGAGATCGAGTATGAAGTGATGCGGGACGGTGCGGACAACTGCATCACGATTTGCAACATGGAAAACCTTGATCCGATGGGCGTGCACACCGGCGATTCGATTGTCGTTGCGCCATCGCAGACTCTTTCGGACATCGAGTATCACATTCTGCGCAGCGCCTCGTTGAAAATCATCCGCGCGCTTGGAGTGGAAGGCGGATGCAACGTTCAACTTGCGGTGAACCCGCATTCGTTCGATTATTATGTTATCGAGGTGAACCCCCGAGTTTCACGATCTTCGGCTTTGGCATCGAAAGCGACGGGGTATCCGATCGCGCGGGTTTCGGCGAAGATCTCGATCGGCAAAAGGCTGGATGAGATCGAGAATTCGGTGACGAAGACCACAAAGGCGTTTTTTGAACCCGCGCTCGATTATTGCGTGGTGAAAATCCCGCGTTGGCCGTTCGACAAATTCGGCTCGGCTGACCGAACGCTGTACACCCAGATGAAGGCGACCGGCGAAGTGATGGCGATTGACCGCACCTTCGAGGGCGCATTGATGAAAGCGGTGCGCGGTCTGGAGGTGGCGCAAAAAGACCTATCGCACCCTGGAATGCAAGCGAAAAGCGACGGCGACCTTCAGCACGCTCTTCGTGTTGCAACCGACGAACGGCTGTGGGCGCTTGCAGAAGCGGTTCGCAGAGGCTGGAGCATCAAAACTATCGAAGAGATATCGAAGGTGGACAAATGGTTTGTAGAAAAGATCGCGAACATCGTGCGCGGGCGGTTTGCGATTAATGCCAAAGGGTACAAAATGGTGGACACTTGCGCGGGAGAGTTTGAAAGCCGCACGCCTTATTATTACGGTTCGAGCGATGATGAGGACGACTTTGTTGGGAGCGATTCGAGAGATGCGGTTGTTGTGGTGGGAAGCGGGCCGATCCGCATCGGGCAGGGCATCGAGTTCGATTACTCGTGCGTGCATTGCGCGTGGGAGCTGCGCCGGCTTGGATACCGCGCGGTGATTTTGAACAACAATCCTGAAACCGTCAGTACTGACTTCGATACGGGCGACGCACTTTATTTTGAGCCCGTAACCGCCGAGGAGATCGTGCGCCTTGCAACGCATGAGCATGCAACCGGAGTGATGCTGCAGTTCGGTGGTCAAACCGCGATCAACCTTGCGGGCAGGCTGGGAGATTCGGGCTTGAAACAGTTCGGCACATCGCCGCGCTCGATCGAAATCGCCGAAGACCGCGCGCTTTTCGGCGAACTGCTGAACAACCTGAACATTCCGCAGCCTCGGGGCCGCGGCGTCACGAATTTGGAGCAGGCGAAACAGACGGCAGACGAGGTGGGATATCCGGTGTTGGTCAGGCCGAGTTTTGTGCTCGGAGGGCGCGCGATGCAGATCGTTTGGAACGAAGCCGAACTGGAAGATTATCTGTCATCGGCGGTTGAGGCGAGCGACCGCGCGCCGGTATTGGTGGACAAGTACGTTTTTGGAATCGAGGCGGAGTTGGATGTGATTTCCGACGGGGTGGACACGCTGATTCCCGGGATTATGGAGCACGTCGAGCGCGCAGGAGTGCACAGCGGTGACAGCATGGCGGTTTATCCTGCGATCACCTTGAGCGAAGCGGTTCAACGCCAGATGGTGGATTACGCATCGCGGCTTGCGCGGGCGCTGGAAGTGAAAGGGTTGATGAACATTCAGTTTGTGATTCAAGATGATCAGGCGTTTGTGCTGGAAGTGAATCCACGCGCGAGCAGAACGGTGCCGTATTTGAGCAAAGTAACCGGGCTTCCTATGGTGGCGATTGCAACCAGGTGCGCGGTGGAAATCAGTTTGAAGGAGCAGGGGCTTGGCAGTGGAATCTGGAACCCGAAAACCGCCGAGGTATCGAACATGAGCGGCGATGCGCTGCCCGATCCGGGGCTTTTTGCGGTCAAGGCGCCTGTATTCAGTTTTCAAAAACTGGCCCGCGTGGAACCTTCGCTCGGACCTGAGATGAAAAGCACCGGCGAAGTACTTGGAGTTGATACGACGTATCCAAGCGCGTTGATGAAAGCGATGATCGCGGCGGGATATAAGCTCCCCAAAGAAGGCACGGCGTTGATCACGGTTTGCGACATTGATAAGCCCGCGGCAGTTCAGATCGCGCGACGGCTTTCGGCGATGGGTTTCAGGCTCGCTGCGACATCGGGCACGCACGCCGCACTGATTGCCGAAGGTTTGGAAGCGAAACGGCTGGAACGGATTTCGCACCACAAAAACAACGTGCTCAGCGAAATTCGATCGGGCGCGGTGAGCATTCTGATCAACACGCCGAGCCAGAATCGGCAGACCGAGAGCGAAGCGATGCTGATTCGGCGCGCGTGCGTCGAGATGGGAATTCCGTGCCTGACGAACGTTGATACGGCGAACGGTTTCGTTACGGCGTTGGAAGCGCGATCCGTGCGGCAGGCCGTGCACTGTATGGCGATTGATGATTACCTTCCTGAATCGGCGCGTCTTGCAACCGCCCAAAAAAGCAGCAGGGCGGCCGCCGCGCCGCCGGCGTCATAAACAAGATCGAACGCGGTTCCCGTGCGGGTGGAGTAATGCGTCTGCCGCCACTCGTCGAACGATGCGGTTGCCAGTGTGAGCAGGAAAGCGAACCGCACAGAGCGAAACCTGGCGATGCCGAACGCGCACAGCGTGGATGCAATCAGCGCCGCCAAACCGCCGTAGTAAAACACGTGTCCGGACTTTCTTACCAGGATGTTGGCCACGTCGAGGGAGCGCCCGGAAAGCCCGAACCAGCGATGCAGAAGTTCGCGCGTCCAATCCGCCCCCGCGCCGGGGCCCCCGAACAGCCAAACGAGCAGCCACCAAAAGGCGGTAACGATCAACACGATAACCCGTCTGGTCATGGATGCCTTGGATATAATCTTGGACATTCGGAGGTGTGGACGTGCAGGCGATCATCATAGCCGCATTGTTTGGAACTGCCGCGCAAGGCGCCGGCGACAAAGTTGAGCTTGTAAGAAAATTCAAGTCTGGCGAAAAAACCGCGTATACGTTTGTGAGCGACTTGAATGCCGCCTCGCGCGAAGGGTATGTGGATACGTTCATACCCGAAAACATCCAGTTCACTTACGATTTTACGCTGAGCACAGAGAAGGAACTTCCTGAAGGAACTGCGCAGGTTCGGTTCCAGCGTCCAAAAATCTCAATCAAAGAGGGCGAAACGTTCGAGTCGCCGCCAAAAACAACGGTTGCGAAACTGGATCACAACCTGGTGTTCACTCTTTCAAAAACCAACCGAGTGTTGGGAGTGAAAGATGAGACGCCGAAAAAAAGCGATAAGGGCAAAGGCGGCGGGTTTCTGGTGTCGCTGGAACGCGGAAACCAAGAGCAGGATGATCCGATTTCGAGTTGGATTCAGTTTTTGTATCAGTTCGGCGCGTTCGTAAACTTTTATGACTTGGGCCCTGAGCTTCCCGACCATGCCGTCGCTGTGGGCGACATCTGGAAGCAGACGGTCGGATATCAGCCGATGCAGATGAATTCGGGAGCGGATAAAGGCAAACCGATCATGGGAAGGCTCGATATGGTGTATACGTATAAAGGGACGTCGCAGCTTGCGGGCAAATCAGCAATCTGGATTCAAGCCACGCTTCACAACGAAAGCGACGCTGCGCCGTTCATTGCCGACCAGATCGGCGTGAAACTCGACGAGATGAATTTGAAGTCGGTGAAACTTCAACTCAATGCGGCGATTGATTACTACCTTGATCCGGCGAACCTGCAGGTGATGCGGATCGAGTCGAAATCCGACGGGTTCGCTTCGATCGAAGTGAAAGGGTTTGCGGGGCCGATCCGCGAGGAAAAGTTCAAGAGCGCCGCCAGTTTAACCCGTAAATAAAAGGGTGGCGTCCGCGCCCTCTGGTGCTATAGTTACGTCATTACTCGGTCATCGGGGGATCTGACCAACAAACATCCGCCGATCTGCTGACAGGCTTATGAGTGCGCGAAAGAGCCTTTGGGAAAGCAGGTCCGCCGTGATTGCGGCAGGCGCTTTGCTGATTTCGCTTGCGCTGTTTGGCAAGCCGTTTCCGCTCTCGTCTGGGGCTGCCGCTCTGTTCGTTTTGTGCTGGATGAGTTTCCTGTTATCGCCCCGCAGGTGGATGGCGTTTGCATGGCCCACACTCACGGCGGCTGCGCTTTCAGCAACGGCAGGGTTCTGCGGCCCCGCCTGGGTGGTTCCGATCTGCTTGGCAGGTGTGGGGCTGGCGGAGCTGATCGCACGGATTTCGGTTCGGGACAAAGGCGCAGTGCGCGGAACGCTGGAAGTGTGCGCGATTCTGGGGGCTCGTGCGTTCGTTGGCGCGTCGTTCAGCTGGCTGTTTGGTTTTTGGGCCTGGCCGCTGCAATCGCCGGTTGGCAAGAGCGCGGTGTTTCTGTTCGGTTGGTACGCGATGATGATGCTGCAGGCCTCGCCGCTGAGGGCGTATCGGGGAAGAGTGGTTCCTTCGGCTGCCACGCTTCCGCGATCAACGTTGCTGCTTGAAATCGGCTCGAACGTTTTGGCGGGCGTGTCGTTGGCGGCGATCGTTGACAAATCTCCGGTTTTGTTTCCGCTTCTTATGTGCGGACCGATTGCGGCAATCGGTCTGCTTGCGGTTTTCGAAGGGAAGTTGGAAGAGCGGCTGTCGGAAGGATTGGCGATGCTGCATCGGATGCTGCAGCCAACGCACGGATTCTCGATGCGGCATATGCAACGTGTTGCGGAATACGGAAAACTTACGGCGCTGCGGCTTGGCATTCCAGAGCCGCGTGCAGAACTTGTGGAGATGGCGGCCATCGTGCACGACATCGGCAAAGTGGCGATTGATGAAAGGGTGCTGGAAAAGCCGGGAAAACTGACGCCGGAAGAGATGGAGCATGTTCGGATGCACGCTGTGATCGGTTCTGAAGTGCTGTCATCGGTGCCGGCATATCAGGCGATCGCTCGCTGGGTGCGGCATCACCACGAGCGGATTGACGGAGAAGGGTATCCCGATAAACTCGTCGGCGATTCGATCCCTTTGGAAAGCAGAATCATTGCGGTGGTAGACGCGTACGACGCCATGGTAGGCGGGCCAAGCCCCGAAGATCAACGCGCATATCGCACGCCGCTTTCGCCCGCCGAAGCGCGCGAGGAGTTGCGCAGGTGCAGCGGGACGCAGTTCGACGCACATGTGGTCGAAGCGTTTATCGGCGTTGCCGAGGAGCTGCAGAACGTATGAACACGCTGATCGGTTTGTACATTTCGGCATGCACGGCCGTTACGATCGGCGCGGCGATCTGGATCTTTGTGTTCCATCGGATTCGGTTCGAACAGAAGTATGCGATGTTTTTGTCGGCGGTTTCTTCGGCGATCGAGGCGCGGACCGGAGCGAAGGGACGAACCGAGTGGGCAAGATCGCTTTGCACGAAAGTTTGCAAGGCGATGGGATGTCCTCGCGCGATCTGCCGCAGCGTAGAGACGTCGGTGCACCTTGCGGAGATCGGCCTGGCCGCCGTGCCGTACGATCAACTCCGCAGGGCGCGTTCGAATTGGACCGACGAGGAGCGCGCGCAGTTCGAGAAGCATCCAGAAGTGGGCGCATCTATGCTTTCGCTGATTCCGACCCTTGAACACGCTTCGCTTGTGGTTCGGTGTCATCACCTTTCTTATGGCGGGTCGGAGGCAGCGTATCTGCCGTCGGGCTCCGAGATTCCGCTCGAGTCGCGCATCATCGGCGTGGTTCAGGCGTACATTGACGCTTACCGCGACCAAGGAGATTTTTTGGCTCGCGAGGTTGTGCGTGATGGAAGCGGCACGCGGTTCGACCCGGTTGTGGTGCGGGCGCTTCTCGGAGTGCTAACATCGGCGAGTGCCGAACGACAGTCAAACCGTTCCGTTGTGGTTTGAAGCGCTTTCGGCGCGCCCCATACGTCGGACGCGGGTTTGGATTGCGGTTTGGCTGTTCCTCATATCGCTGCTGATCCGGTGCATCGGGATCGGTTGGGGACTGCCGAATGAGAACCGTCACCAGTCGCTGCATCCCGACGAACTTATCACGGCGGCTGCGGCTTATTCTAACCCTTATTTCAAACCTGGGTTTTATAACTACGGCTCGCTGTATCTGACCGTTTTGAAGCTGGGATCGAATATGGGCGAATCTTACGGTTGGGTTCCGACGGGCGAAAACGTGGAGACGTGGAGAACCTTGCGCGGAATCGAACTAACGGGAAGAGTGATCAGCGCGATTTCGGGAGCTGCGGCGGTGTCCATCGTGTTTTTGCTGGCGCTGTTCGTTACGAATCTGTTCGGGGCGGCGGTTGCGGCGTTTTGCATGATGACCGCGCCCGGCATGGTGGTGCATTCGCGGTTTGAAACGGTTGATGCGTTCTCGACGATGATGATCGCTCTCGCCCTGTATTTCGTTTGTCTCTTATCCGCTGCGGAAAACGAGCGGAAACTTCGACTGGCCGCAGGTGCGGGTTTGTTGATCGGGCTCGCGGCGGGTTCGAAATACTTGGGAGCGTTGCTGCTGATTCCAGGGCTGACAGCGTGCCGCGGCGCTCTCCTTCGAACTGGTTTGGCGTTGACGGGTGCGGCGGTCGCGGGTTTTTTGGCGGCGACGCCAGGGGTGCTGTTGGAATGGCCGGTGTTCGCCCGAGATTTCGGTTATGAGTTGGGTCATTCGGCTCAGGGGCACGGACTTGTGTTTGTGAGCACACCGTCGGGGTTTTTGTATCACCCGGTGGTGAATTTTCCGGCAGCGATGGGACTGGGGGCAAGCGTGCTGGGCATTGCCGGTTTGATCTGGGCCGCGGTGAAGCGTCCCCAAGTCTGGATTCTTCTGCTTCTGTTTTTTGCGGCGTTTTTTTTGGTGATTGGGCGAGCGGAAGTGAAGTTCATGAGGTATGCGTTTCCGCTGGTTCTGATCTTGACGATCGGCGTTGGTTATCTGACAGGTGAGCTGCACGCAAAGGGCGGAAAGGCGCGATGGGCGGCCGCACTGTGCGGAGTGTTTCTGCTGTTTGGAATTACCGCGCCGACCGGGGTCGTTGAAATGACAAACATCATGACCCAGCCCGACGCGAGGGATGTGTGCGGAGAATGGGTTTCGAAAAACCTTCCGGCGGAAGCAACCATCGGGTTTGTGAACGATCCGTGGTTTTATTCGCCCACGCTGTTTCCCGATACCGACGAGTTGGATGCAAACCGCCGGCTGGATTCGATGCGAAAACAGAGTCCGCGGCTGCTGCGTTATGTGCCGCCGAGCGGACCCCGCATCGAGTGGGATTCGCGATTGGTTACCGAACTGCATCCCGACTACATTGTGTTCAGCAGCTTTGAGTTTTATGATCACGACAGGCTGAATGAGCCCGAGTTTGAAAAGACGATCCAACTGATCTGCAAGGAGTATCGGCTTCGCGCGGAGTTTTGGGGCGGGCACATTCAGGCGGCGGGCTCCGATCCGAATGCCGGAATCGTTTCGAGGAGCGACCTGCGTGCGCTCTGCCGTCAAGCGATGCCCGAGCCGCACGATATGATGTACATCAGACCGGTGGTATGGCTTTTTCAAAAGAGTTTGACGCGTTAAGCGATCAGATCGAAGCGTTCTTGCAGCATCTGCGTGCGGAACGTGCGGCGAGCGCGCACACCGTTCAGGCGTATTCCCGCGACCTGACCGAGTTTCGCGCGTTTCTTTCGAAAGTTGGAATTGGGGCTCTTTCGGAAATTGATCAGCAGACGCTTGGGGAATATGGGAAACGGCTGAGACAGAGAGGGCTGAACGCGCGCAGCATCGCGCGGCGGTTTTCTGCGATCCGATCGTTCAATAAGTTCATTCTGCGCGAGAGCGGCGAAGGGTTTTCGGCTGATGTTAAGCCGCCCGATTTGCGTCTGCCGAACTTGATTCCGAAAGCGTTGACCAAAACCGAGATCGCCGCGCTTTTTTCGGCGCCCGATCTTTCGACAAAAGAAGGTCTGCGCGACCGAGCAATGATGGAAGCGATGTACGGGCTTGGACTGCGCGTGAGCGAACTGATCTCGCTGTCGCTCTCGGATTACATCGAATCGGAATCGGTGTTTCGAGTCACGGGCAAAAGATCGAAAACGCGCGTGGTTCCGATTCCGGCGGAAACCCACGACTGGCTGAGAACCTATTTGGAATCATGCAGGCGTTCGTTCGCGAATGAACGTTCGGGCTCCGTGATTTTTTTGAATCGTTTTGGAAGGCCGCTTTCCCGGTCGGGGGTTTTTCGAATGCTTCGAAAACACGCCGAGAAGGCGGGGCTGGATATCGAAATTGGGCCGCACAGTCTGCGGCATTCTTATGCGGTGCATCTGGTGCAGGCTGGAGCAGACCTGCGCTCGGTGCAAGAGCTGTTGGGACACGAGTCCATCGCCACAACCGACCGGTACACGCGGCTCGACCTCGATACGCTCCAGGAGAAGTACGACAAAGCCCACCCGCGGGCAAAAAAGTAGGGAACCGCTTTGGGCGGTTCCCTTCGGTTTGCATGTCCTCCCCAGGATCTACTTGATCGTAACCTTCCCTCCGGCCTCTTCGATTGCCGCCTTGATCTTTTCGGCGTCGTCTTTCGAGACTCCTTCTTTGAGGGGCTTGGGCGCTTCATTGACGAGGTCTTTGGCTTCGATCAGCCCGAGGTCGGTAACGGCCCTGACGGCTTTGATCACCTGAAGCTTGGCGTCTCCGGCGCTTTCGAGGATCACGTCGAAGGAGGTTTTCTCTTCGGCGGCTGCGGCTTCGCCTCCTCCCGCTCCAGGCATGGCCATCATGGGCATTCCCATGGGGGCGGCGGCTGTAACTCCGAACTTCTCTTCGAGGGCTGTTTTCAGCTCGCTGAGTTCGAGCACGGACATTCCGGCGATTTTTTCGACGATCTCTTCAACGACGTTTGGCATCTGTTTTCTCCTGGTTGATTGTTTGAAACTTTGATTAGGCCGCGCTGCCCTTCTGCTCAGCGATCTGACCGATCGCCCTGATGGGTGCGGCGATGGTTTCTTGAAGCACTCCAACAAGGTTCGCAAGGGGGGCGGCGACGCAGCCTGCGATCATTCCAAGCAGCTCCTGACGGCTGGGAAGTTTGGAAAGCGCCTCCACCTGTTTGGCGTCCATCGTTTTGCCTTCGATGATGCCGCCCTTGACTTTGAGCGCGGCGTGGGCTTTTGCAAACTCGAACAGTTTTTTGGCGCAGGCGGCTTCATCTTTGAAAAGGAACGCCGTTGCGGTGGGGCCGTTGTGAAACTCTTCGGGAACGCCGGCGATTTTTTCACCGAAAGCGCGCCTGAGAAGGGTGTTTTTGACCACGTGAAACTCGCCGCCTGCCTCGCGGATCGCTCGGCGCAGCTGCTGAATCTCCTGCACGTTCAAACCGCGGTATTCGGTGAAAATGAATCCACTCGACTGCTCTATCCAGTTGGCAGCGGCTTCAACGAGTTCGATCTTCTTGGCTGTCGGCATTTTTCGGTCCCCTAAAACAGTTCGAGGAGCCTCCACAGACGCGGACGGCTCCTCGCGAAAAATCGCTCGAGTTCGCCCTCCTCGGCTGGCTGGAATCTTAGGCCCTGCGATTGCGGGGCGCCGGCTGTCTGCGGAGACGGTCAAGGATTATAGCACGCCGAGCCGAGGCGATGCAAGATCGTTGTTTGGGCCGATCATTCAAAGTACGGCAATTTTCGCTGGATCTGCCGCAACACGAGCCCCAAGGTTGCCCGGTCTAAACCGATGCGGCGCCCCGCAAAAATAGGCCGCGCCGGCGGGAATTAAACAAAGAATGGACGATCAGAAACAACTCGATATTTGGGACGAACTTCAGATCTCGGCCCCGGCGGAAAGCCTGGATGAAGAGATGTTCGAACTGCTTTCGGCTTATCTGGATGGCGAGTGCTCGGTCAAGGAGCGGCGGCTTGTGGATGCTTACTTGGCGGGCTCGCCTCAGGCGATGGGGGTGCTCTCCGATCTTCGGGCGCAGGCTGCTCTGCTGAGTGAGCAGTTCGAGCCTCCGGCGGCTCTGAAAGCGGAGATTCTGTCGAGAACGACGGGTGACCGCAAGCCGAGAACGGCTTGGCGATGGGCTGTTCCGGCCGCTCTGGCCGCGGCGGCTCTGTTTGCGGGCGTGGTGCGTTTGAACGCGCCGACGAGCGGGCAGGGAAGGTTCTCGGATTTGGCAGCGATGCGAACCGAGCGGAGCACGGCTCCCGTAACGAAGCCAGCGGCTGAAAAAGAGTTCGAAAAAGCGCCTTTGTCGTCCGGCTCGATCATGCAGCCCGTGAGGGTGGCGACGACAGAACAGTCAGAGCCTCGGCTTGGGGACTCGCGGCTGATGCAAGCCGTGATGGAGGCGTCAATGGTGGGCTCGACGGCAGGGGGATTGAAGCCGAAGGGCAGCGATGCGAAGAAGTTAGCCCCGCCGACCGTGGCGCCTGCGGGCCAAACCAAAGTGATGCCTTCGGCTGGAGCCGGGAATTCGGTTCCGTTTCCTGCGCCCCAAAGGCCCGACGTGGTGGCGATCATCTCGGATGACGACGCGCCGAGCACGGCGGCGGCGCAGCCGGAACCGCAACCCGACGCGAATGAGGCGCTTCGCGCGATGCTGAAAGAACACAACAAGAACCGAACCGATTTGAAGGACGCCGACAAGATTCAGTTCTGATTCGGAACTCACTGAAAGATGAAACGGAGATTTGCGCTTGCAACCTTGACCGGCGCGGTGTGCGTGCCGACAGTTGCGCTCGCGCAAGATATGCTGGAATCGGGCCAGAAGGTGGAGTTGGCGCCGCCTCCGCAACTCGGCGGCCAGCTGGCCGTTGATGTGATGCCTGCCCGCCGACAAGGCATCGGCTTTCCGCTGCGATACGGCGGGGTGATTCGCGGTTCGGTTCGCGTTGAACTGGATGGCGCGCCGTTGAAAGAGGGCGACGATTACTCGGTGGATTACGCGGGCGGCGTGATTTATATTTCGGCCAGAGTTCGATCCGACCAGTCCATCCGGGTTGCATATCGGCACGATCCCAATGCAGCGAAGCAGCAAGCAGCGGGATTTGCTCTTCCGCTGCTGAGTTTGCATTTCGGGCAGGAAAGCGACATCCAGATGATGCTGGGAATGAACAGCGTGAGCCGGTTTGCCGACGGCTCGATGATGAATTTGAATCTGGCAGGACTGAAGAATCATCTTTCGTTTGGGGGCGGTTCGCTTTCGGGGCTGTTTTTGGTTTCGAGCCAGTCGCGGCCGGATGTGAGGGCGGATTCATCTTCTCCTGACCAATCGAACACGATCCGCGGAATCGAAGGAACGGATAAGTTGATTCTGCAGAAGTTCAGCGGCACATTCGACGGTTTGAAGCTTGATTTGGATTATCAAAACGTCGGCAAGAAGTTCGCGGGTTTTGGAATGCTGCAAGGTGCGGGGTATGACGACAAAACGGCGCTTCAACTGCAAAAGGAGAAAGGCCTTCAGCGGTATGGCATGGGCATCAGCGCAGGAAGTGACAAGACTGTTTCGATCGGCAACACGTTGAAAGTTTTGCAAGACGGCGATGCACGAATCGAGTGGGCGAATTATGGATTGAAGACGCACGGGTTCGAAGCGTTCTATCAGTCGCGGGGCATTGACAAAGGGTTCACGCGGTTCGCTGATATCGCAGAAGCCGATCGCGATCAGCTTGCCAAAGAGAAAGGGATTGACCGCGCGGTGATGGGAGCCGCATTGAGTTTCGGCGGGGAGTCATCGCTCAAGTTCAACCAAACGACGATCGGCGATGAGCATGGCGAGATTCGGATGAAAGGGATTCAGTTCACGGGCCCCGTTTTCAATTTGAGTTATCTTTCGCAGAATTTCGACAACGGGTTTATGCGCGCGAAGGATCTTGCGGAAAATGAACGCGAGATTTGGGCGCGGGAGCGCGGGCTCGACCGAAGCGACATCGCGTTCAGCACTTCCGAAAAGTTTAAGGGCCCATCGGTGGCGTTTCAAATGAGCAGCGTAGATGCCGGGAGCCAGGGGTTCGACTCGAAAGCGTTCAGCGTGAAGAGCGGCGGTTATGGGTTTGAGTATTGGAGCCGAAGCGCGGACAAAGGTTTTGGACGGATCGGCGATCTGCCTCCTGCCGAGATTGACGCGATGATTCAGCAGACGCTGAGGATGTACGACCCGAATGCGGCGGTGAACGCGAACGATCGGGGC
>JAJPJR010000035.1 GCA_021324165.1 Armatimonadota bacterium | reverse complement strand
GGTTGCGGCCCAGGAAACCAACGTTCCATCGCCGCCGATCACTCCGAGCGCCATATCGGCCACGCCATCGCGCAGCACGGTTTGATCAACGCGCGTGACGAAATCGTTGAACGACTGAACGCCTTCGCCCGACGGCCAGCGCACGTGCGGGTTCGAATAGAACCCGATCGGCAGGCTGAGGTCGCGGATGATCCATCTGACCTGGTGCAAACCCGGATGCCCTGTCCAGGTGATGATGGTGGGATCGTTCGGCGAGATTTCCGCATCCATTGCAAACAACGCGGGCTTCATGATGGGCGGGAAGAGCCCTCTCACCACCGCCGCGAAGAAGTTCCCGCCGGCCACATATAAGGTGTTGCCCATCAGCATCGGCGGCGAATCGTTTTGCATGCCTGTGTATCCGAAAAACCAAAGGAGCGGGCTCCACCTGGAGCCGGAAGCGTTCGGATCTATCAGCTGTTCGGGCATGCTGTTGCCCGACACGATGATCGGCATTGACGAACTGAATGCGTTGCGCATGTCGCCATTGTTATTGGACATCATGTTTCGAAATCGAACCGTTCCGGAGGACGTGTCAATATCGGCTTGACCGTTTTGCAGCGTAACGAACCGTTCGGGGTTGCCTTTGTTGGTGCTTGCTGCGATGTCGGGCTGGCGGATGCGCATGCCGTCGGGGATGCCGCCGGGAAGGCGGATATCTTCGCGCGTGGGCGCCGCGTCGAATGCAAGGATGTACGTCGCCGGGAAGCCGAACGGGATGTTATTGAGGCGTTGTATCGCCGAAACGGTTACATAGCAGACGTTGTTTCGAATGACCGGACTGCCGTGAAAATGCAATCGTGAAAGCGTCGGATATGGGTTTGCAGAAATGCTTGGGAACATCAGCCAAAGATCATCGCGGTCAATGAGCGCCGAATCTACGGTTACACGCTGGTTGCCATTGAGGGTTACGGTGTAGCCGTCGTGCAGATCCCACCTGTAAACAAGCTTGAACTGTCCGCGGGTGAATTCGTTGAGACAGAACAGCGATCCGCCGTTGAATTCGTTGCTGGTGGTAACGAACAGATTGCCGTTGGGCGCAAGCGCCATGGACTTGAGAACGCGGCGTTCGCGGTTGATGTCGTCGGGAAAATACAGCTGCCCGCGAATGAGCTGGCTGATGAGGTTGGGAGCGCCGGTGCCCCAATCAATATGATAATCCACCCGCACGCCGATGTTGGCAGGGAGTGAGCCGTTCGTATCGAGTTGGATTTGGCCGGGGCCGAACTGCAGCGCATTGCCCGTAAGATAAAACCGTGTTTGTGCAGGAGTGAGCGGAATGCCGGTGTTTGTGTCTATGAGATACACGCGGAAGCCGTAACTCGATGGCCCGTTGGGCATGAACACCCGAAGTCCTTTGGTTGCGGCGCGCGTGGTGAGTTGAATGTTGTTCGCGTTGCGGACGACGGTCGGAGATTCGTCCCGCACGCCGCACCACACGCTGGAGAGTCCCACCGAGTTGCCGGTGAGCGATGACCGGTTGCTCAGGTAGATCACCTTGTCGAAGCCGCCTGAGCCGTCGGAAACCGGGATGTAGCCGATGGTGGGAGCGCCTCCTGGTTCTGGAAGGTTGGGCGATCCGGTTCCGCGCGCATCCCAATCGGAGCCCGACGTGTTGGCGCGCGTGAGGGTTGCCGCGTCAATCACCCAAACGCGGCCGTTGCGCTGACCGAATCCCGGAGAAACCGTATCGAACACATAAACCAAGCCTTCCATTTCTACGGGCGAATACGGCCCGCGGCCATCTACCGACGTGTCCCATGAAAGACCCGGAGTCGGCGGGTTGATCGTGGCGATTTCGGCGATCGGATTGGGTCCGAGCAGTCTGCCGTTTTGTTTGGGGAACGCGTTGAAAACGTGCACCTGCCCGTTCACGTCTTCCACAAAAACCATGTTCCTTTTGGCGTTTCCGGTGGGGTTAGCGACCTCGACGCACACAGGACTGCTGAGGGGGCCCGGCATGTCGGTGCTTGCCCAGATGAGATCGCGGGTGGCGCCGATGCTTGCGTCTTGGAATCCATCATCGTTGTTGCCATCGCCATCCAAATCGCGGTCGAAATCGGTTTTATAGGCGTACAGTTTGTTGCCGGTGGTCACGAACACGGCGCCTTTGAACACAACCGGTGAAAAGTAGTTGCTGGTGTCTCCATAACTGCAATTCAGGTTGTAATCGTGCCAAAGTTCGAGCAGCGGCGCGCCGATTTCATCATACGATGCGTTGTTGCGTCGGCTGCCTTTGCTAAGCGCTGGGTGCGCGCCGCCGAGCGCGATCATGTTGTACATGAACTTCAGTTCGGTCAGCGGAATGTTTTTGAAGTTTTCGCCGCCGACGGGACCGGAGTTCGGGCCGAGGCCGCCCAGGTTTGTGCCGCCTGCGGGTTCGTTGATGCGCGACGTGATGTTGCTGCTGCTTGCGATGAGATAGCCGTTGCCCATCTGCGCAACTCCCAACACGGTTCCTGCCGAATTGACGATGATCGGATTGAGCCGATAGATGTCGGCTTCGATCGGCGACAGGATTTCGTACCAGTTGCCGCCCGGGAAACCGAGATTGGCGAGCGTATCGCCCAAGATTGCGTGCGTGCCTTGGTGCACTCCCATGTATGCGGCTTCATAGGGAGTGAGGCGATAAGGATAAGAGAGAATCGGGTGATTGGGCTGGACGACCGAGGGGTTTGCGCCGCCGTTGGTAACGGTAAACGGAACGGGGAAACCGTTGAACGAATCAACGGTTTGCGAAGTAGCCTTATCAAACCAAAGCGTTCCGCCGGCATCCAAAAAGATGCGGATTTTTTCGCGGTCGCTCGGAGACAAGCTGAGATTTCCCGAAGAGTGGATATATAAGACATCGAATTTGGTGATGTTTTCTTCGGAAATCTGGCTGAGCGTTACTTCCCAATAGGGCGCGGTATTTTTGCCGATGCGGGTTCCCACAGGGAATGGGCCGGGGGTTCCGAAAAGCGCGTTATAGATGGCGTCCCATCGCGCTTGAATTGCGGGCGTCGCTGTGCTGGGCGAAATCGGGTTATCGAACGTCCAACCTGGCGGTTTGATATCGGTGCGGCGATCCAGATTATAAAAGACGTAAGGATCGTTATCGGCGGCAACCCCGCCCGGGCCGAGCGAACTGTCGAGCAGAAGCACTCCTGCATGAATGCGCACGGGAACCCTTGCATAGCCGGTTGGCTGGGCAGATGCCGAAACGGCAAAAGCCGCGGATGCGGCGATTGCCAATGCGTATTTAATGAGCGATCCTTTCACGGGTTTACCTCTCCGAAATAAAAGATCTTGGTGCTTACGGGCAGTTTGGGCATCGGCGGAAGCGTCCTGCCAAATCCGTCCATTCGCAGCGGCGGGGCGTTCACATTCGTGTAGTCCATCGAGCCGTTGACCCTGCCGCTGATGAGCACCGGATCGTAATTGATAGTGAGATTCGGCGCGTAATCATTGGTGAACATCGGGTTTCCGCCCGCATCGTGTTGATAATGCTGATCGGGAATGTACTGCTGCGAGGCGCCGTATTGGCTGGGAATCCATCCCCAATGCTGCAGCCATTCGTTCTGATCGGCTTGCTGCGGCGGAAGGTTTTCGCTTACCGCGCCGACAATCGTGATCTTCACATCAATCGGTTCGGCATAAAACGGATACTCGACATTTGCACCGAACTGTCCAAACCGGTCGGCGGCGTTTGTGAAAGCGTCGCGCCGATCGTTCGGGTCGTGATTGAACCAAAGGCCCGGAATCACGAAGAAACTTCCCTGCTGTGCATACATCACGGCCTCGATGCGCACATCCTGCGGCGCGAGCGCGGCGCGGCTTACGAAATAGTCCGCGTTGCCGCCTGGCGGAGCGATCGTGTTGTCTTTTTTGAGTTGAAAGTCGTTTTCGCTTCCATCGGCAAACAGATTGTATTGACCGTTGCCGTTGACGCCGGTGATCGGCCAAAACTCGAACCGTCGTTTTTCGTAGCGCGGAAGCACCTGCCAGTTCGGATCGGCAAGGCCGTACGTTGGAATCGGGTTTACGCCGCCGAAAATCAGGCTCGCAGCGTTTGGCGGATTGACATTTTCAAATAGATACGACGGGGTTGCGACCGAAAACTCATTGATGAGCAGATTGAAATAAGATTGCGAATCGAACTGCGCCGCGTGCGAAATGAACAGCGACGGCTGAATCGGCGGGTTTGCGTTGTTGCGCGACGGGTTGTTGTACGTGTATTCGGAAAGATAGGAGTTTCCGGTCAATGGATCAATCGGAAACTGCGCCGAAAGGTACAACGGATTATTCGGGCTGATGCGCACGCGGTGCGGACTGTTTGGATCGTTGGCATCCTGCGAAATGTCAAGATCGTTCCCTGCGATGTTCTGGCTCGCAAGCAGAATCTGCGTGGTGTTGAGCACAACGTTGTCGTGCGCAAGCAGCGCGATCGAAGATCGGTTGGTGCCCTTAAGAACACTTCCTTCAACGTACAAATCTCCCATGGATACGATAGTCATTTGAATGTTGTTCGGAATGATTCCGCGCACCTTCAGGTCGCCTTCGCCGAAGATCACGCCGTTGAAAACGGGCCCGATGTCGAAATCTGCGGGGCTCGGATTGGCAAAGTTCCCCACGCCTGGCGTGAGTTCGTTAATGATGTGCACTTGCGAGTCGGTGCCAAGCCCAAGTTTGAACCTGAGCCTTTGCTGCGAATTGAGCGTCAGGTTGTTTTGATAATCGCGCCAGATGCCGCGATTGTCGTTTTGCGCATGGCGAAACCGCGTGATGACGAAACCGTCGCGCAGCAGCTGAATCGAGGTGCATTTGGGAATGTAATACGGCCCGCGCCAATACGAGCTGGAATGTCCGTTGTTCGGATGCGTCCAATCGAAGCGGCGGGTGAAATCGCCGTCCTCGCTGTCGCCGCGAAGGTCTCGCGAATTATCCAAGAACACGCCGCGGCCATAGCCAAGCAGTCCCAAATTGAAGTAGTTGCCGAACGAATCCTGCGCAAGTTTGCCGCTGGTGCGCGTAACCGATCGGTACCGAAGTTCGCCGGTGTTCGGGTCTTTTTCATCAATGAGCGGCGGCTCTTTATAAACCACCGACCGCGGATATCCGCCCGCGTCCGGATGATCGGCGATGTCGTTCACAATTCCGCCGAACGTTTGATGGTTGGGATCGGCGCTGGGAAGCACATCCATGCTGAAGTTCGTCTCGAAATTGCCGGCAAGGCTGATGCGCTGCACGCGAAGCGCTTGCGGAGATTCGCTGAATTCGATCGAGCCGTACACGTTGATCTGATCGCCGAGCGCTTCGTGAAGCGTTACGAACATGCCGGAGTTTTGCGACGTGTCGCCCGGAATTCTCCACGATCCGTTGATGTAAATCGGGCATCCGAGTGTGATCTGCCCGCCCGGATAACTGTTCGGCGCCGCAGCCTTCGTGCCTCCAACGATCATCGGCACGTGCACGGGCTGGCCCATAAAATTCGATCCGAAATTGATGGGCGAGCCGAATTCGATCGGCGTGGTGCGCTTGTCAATATTGGAAACATAAAGTCCCGATTCGATAATCCCGATCGGCACGATTGCGCTCAGCATCCGGCCGTTTTGGATGTCCGGTTCGCGGGCCGATGTCGGATCGAGAGGATTGAACACCAGCGGCCTTCCGACCGATTCGATGATCGTGTAAGAGCGAAGTTTCGCGCTGATGGAAAGCGGCTGATTGGGCACCGTAAACAAACTTGGATCGCTGGGCGAAAACCGAACCCTAACCAGCGCGCGCCCGCGGTCGAAATTGAGCCGGGTGAAATACCCAAGCCCGTCGGGGCCGCCGCGGTCGTTCGGATCGGGATTGCCGGGAATCATCTGGCGGCGAAGCCAATAGTAGTCAGGATCGGGATTGGTTGCCGCAGGATTATCGGGATCGTAATTCGGACCAAGACCGGGAAGGTTGTCCGTTTGATCAATGGGCGGCGCGGGCCTCCAGTCGGCTCCGTCTTCCGAAAACCTGAGCTGCGCAAAACAGTAACGGATGCCATCTTGGGATAAACCGGTTGCGCGCGAACGATCGGTTCCAACCAGCGCGCCAAATGCCGCTCCAGAAATGATGCGTGTGAACACCAGAGAAAGAATCCCAAGCACAAGCAAAACCGCAAGAACCACGATGATTGTGGAACCTCGCTGCCGCGCGTTTGAACTGTGTTTCGTCATATCCTCTGGCCTTTACCGAAGCAAATTCCTCACTGTAACGGTGTCTTTGATCGTCACGGATTGCGAGTGCCGATCGTCGGTGGACGGAAATCTTCTGAGTGTCATTTCAATTTGAAACTGCTGATCGGAGTTGTAGTCAACCGCCATGTAGTCGGTGGCTTCGTTCAGTTGGAAGTCGTATTGAATGGTGATGTTCCCAGCAGGCAGAACAAGATTGGGGTCGCTGTCGAACTCCACATATCCTTTTTTGAATCGCGGCTGAATGTAGTTGCGCACATCGGCATCTACGCCCGGATCGGGAACGCCGAGGGTTACCTGATAGTTTGCCGGCTCGGTGATGTCGGTGTAGTTGATCTTGTACTGATTGAGTCCCGGCCGCTGCGATGCGGTAACCCGCGTGTACCGGATCGGTTCGCCAAAGTTCGGTCCCGGTCTTTGATCGGGCCCGTACACGATTTCACTTCCGGGCACAATTTTTCCGAACGGATTGTTGAATCCGAGTGCCGGCGACGTGAGCGGATTGAAAGCGTTTCCTCCCGCGGCAAACGTTCTTAGGTCCACAAACCTGCGCGCAAGAAGGCGCGTTTGTTGATTCGCGCTTGGCGAATTGAACCAGCCGAGAAAGTTGTTGTTGGCGGTGGAAGTAGGCGTCAGCGGAATGTAGCCCAGCGCATTCCGCACCGGAAAACTCGGAATCACACGTCCGCGCCGCTCATCCATCGTAAACAGCACCAAACGCGGTGCGGCGCCTGCCGTGACATAACTGCCGATCAACACCGGGCCGGTTTTTGCGGCGTCCATATAATCCGACATTCTAAAGTAAGGCGTTCCGCCGAGCCGTTCGTTGTCGTTCGGCTGAACATAAGCGATCTCTTTCAGATAGTTTTCGGTGATCGGTCCCCCATTAGGCTGACGCCATCTGCCCACATAATGCGGTGGGTTGTTCCGAGGATCTTGATCGTAATATCGCACCAACGTATCGGTCGTCCAGGCGATCATCTGGGTTTCATAAGCATCGGGTGCCGACCGGGTTTGCGGATCAACCGCTTCGACGCCCACGCGCACCAGTTCATTTGCACCGGCGGGTTCGTTCGTAACGCGGATCGGCTGAAACCTTACGAGCGGCCGAATCCGGGGAACATAATGCCGAACGCCTCCGATCACCGTGAAAAAGTCATAAACCGTTTCGTTTTGCTGTTCATCAACGACCGGCGCGATCATGTCGGTTCGAAGGTCTTGCACCACCACGGTTGAGGCGGCCTGCCATGCCCGCGCTCTTGCCTGATGCGCGGCGAGGTTATCAATCACCGTTGTGGGATCGAGCACCGCAAACCCCGGATCGTTAATGATGATCTGATTGTTTGCATCCACAGCAAAAAACGTTGTGTTCGGCTCCCAACGGTTGGTGTTCTGGTTATAAATATACGGCTGCACCTCGGCGCGGCGAAGCACGAACAAGTTTTCTGACCCTCGGGTTCCACCGGTAAGCACCGGATACCACGGATTCACGTAGTGCGCGGCATTTCCCGCGGCGTCTTCGGCGTTTCTCAGCCCGACCCAATACCGAACGATCGTGTTGCCAGGCGCAACCGGAAGTCTTACCTGTCCAATCGGACTTCGATTGACGAGCGTGGGGTCAATCATATTGCGATACGGGTTGTAAATCGGATTGCCTGGATCGCCTTTGGATGCAAGCACGATGTCAATTTTTCCAAACAGAATGTACACGCTTCCGTATTGCGGCGTCGGCGGTTCTGCGCCTCCGATGATCGTGTCGAGCGCATCGTCGGCTGGGTTTTTGGCAATGACCAAAGGCACGCGGATTTCGACCGACGAAGCGGTCGTCGAGTTATCGAGAACCGCCGCGGCGGTGCCAAGCTCACGCGAGATGCGGTCAATCACCTGTTTGCCCATGGCCTGCGCTTCGGCAAACGATTGTGCCGCGCGCGTCAGCCGGAACCCTTGAACGAGCGGCACCGCAATCAGCGTAAGAATGATCGCGGTGATGGCAATCACCACAAGCATCTCGATCAATGTGAACGCTTTTCGTTTTAAGTTCATGTTAGTTGCTGTCGCGCCTCGTTAGATAGGTTTCCACTTTCACCTGCCTCCAGCTTTGACCCCAGGCGTTGTGCAGATCCATTCGCGCCGAGATGTCTTGCGGCTGATTGCCGGGCACATCTTCACGCTGCGCGGTGTTCCAAATTGCGCGCGCGCGGATCGTGGTTCCCGAAACTCCTCGTGCCGCATAACCGTAGGTGTTCCAATCGAATCCTGCGGCAGTCGAATCTGCCTCGCGGATGTCAATCGCGCCCATGTCGGGATAGTTCGCAATCGAGGCAGGTCGAATCAGAAAGTTCTGATCGCGCAGCACTTTCAAGCGGTTGTTTGTATCGCGGTACCAGATCTCTCGAATTGCGACTTTCATCCCCAAATCGCATCTTGGAAAATAGATTTTTCTCGGGTCGCCCAGATTCACATTCGGTGTATCGCCCACATAACACTGCCCAACCGAAAGCGGCAGACCGTAAACCACAGAATAGACGGTGGATGGCTTTTGCACCTGAACGGCCCAATCGTTGTGCGCCTGGTAAAACACGCGAAGGTTGAGGCCCCGTGGATCAATTCCGGTGAGCAGAGTCTGCGCTCCATCGGGGAGCACTTCGGTAATGGTGGGTGAAAGCTCCTGATCCGACGTCACCGGACTGCCGAACAGAATCACTCCGCGAAGATAATCAACGCGGTAACAGCGCGGCCCGGTTTGGTTAGTAGGATCGGGATACGGAGTGATGATTCCGCCTGTGTCGGTATCCACAATCACAACGTCGTTCGTGTTCGTGGTGTTGCCGTTGCCGTCGGGGATGTCCAGCTCCAGACCGGCATATCGCCGCTTGTCGTTTTGCATATCTTGGTACGCTTTGATGCGCTCGACCGGGAGTTTGTGCTGTGAGGTGTTCGCCTTGTACACCTGAAAATCTTCATGCAGCACGTGCCAGTTGAACACATCATAGTTCACCTGAGCGATGAGCGGAATTCTTTGGCGTCCGCGCCGCTCTTGATATTGAAACCCAGCGGGGTTGAACATCAGCATCCCGATCTCGCCGTTCAAGACTTTAAACTCATAAGGATAACTTGGGTCAAACGCACTTGCGAGCGGAATCGGATCGAACAGCCGGTTTGCACTGATCGAATCAGGAACCAAGCCTTGCCAGTTGGGAGGGTTGCCGGCGATGGTTTTCAGATTGAACGGCGAAACCACGTTGTTCACGGGATCATATTCGATGCCCGATCTTACGGTAACCACAAAATCAATCACGTCAACTTTTTGATAGCCGCCGTTATTAACCCAATAACTAAAATTGATTTTGTAGCTCACGTCGCGGCCCGCGACTCCAGGCAGCCAAACTTGGGGCACGTCGTTGTCATAGGCGAAAGTCCACGGGCGAGGGTTGGGAATCTGCGCCCCCATCTGCGTATCAACAAGGGGGTTGCCGATCATGTCGTTGCCATAAACCAACAGCAGGTTCGGATCATTCACCACGGGGCCGAAATTGAGAAGGCGCAGACATCCAAACTGCGTTCCGATCGCTCGCGGGGCGGGAATTTCGCCGCCTTCTCCAACGATGCGGCGGCTTCGGTTGGCATCGTTGTAATAGCGCCAAAAGATGAAAGCATCGGCGCCTCCACCCGGGTTCACGATGTCAATCGTCCCATCGCTCAGAATGTCGCCCCCGGGGCCGAGCTCATCGGGAGAAACATCCGGATCGCTAACCAACTGAAGCTGCCAGTTGCCGGGTGACACCTGCACGAACTGATATTTGACCGCCAGAATCTGCTTCGGCAGATCGGAGCCCCGCGTCGTAAGGTAATCCACCGATCTTCGTGCAAGGCCCTGCGCAATGTTGTAATCGCGGGTGATGGAAAGCGCGACGAATCCGGGTGCGAAAATCCGAATGATTGCCAAGATGCCAACCGCGAAAACCACGATTGACACCAGCACCTCGATGAGGCTGAAGCCTCGTTTCGTATTCATCTGCGCTGCACCTTGCCCCGGTTAATCCCGCCTACTGGCCGAACCGCCACGACCGGTCGTACACATCCTTGGAATCCTCCACGCGCACGTTGCCGTTCAGGTACAGCACCATGTCGGTCTTGATGCGCTGAGGCACCAGGTTGTTGCTCTGGTCATATTCGTATCGGCGGAAGAAACTGTTCCAAGTAACGATCGTGTCGCCCGGAGGGCTGGCGTATCCCAGCTGCCGCGGATTGTCGGTCGCGCTGCCGCCATTCAGCTGGCCGGTTTCGGTCCAAAACAGCGTGTAGCGCAGTTGAAACACGATTCCTTGATCGGTGCGGACGGGCGCAATATCGTAACTATCCCAAGGATAGAACCTGGCCGGATCGGTTGCCAGATCGCCGTTGGGCGGGTTGAATATCCTGAGCTGCTCGTAGGTCACCACATCGCCGGGGCCGAACGCCTGATGGTCGTCGGGGTTTCCGGCCGAGCGCGCGTCCTTGTCGGGCCAGTAAACCGGCGCGGCATTGCCGCCGATCTGGTCAGCCTTGCCGTAATCGTTCAGCTGACTCTTGAATGCGTTGATGTCCTTCTCGCGGCTATTAAATAGGTAGCCGCGGCGGACCTCGTCAACCCTCGCGTCCCGCCCCAGGTCGGTTCGGTACTCGACCACGTTCAAAAGAAGAGGCGGATAGCCCCCCTGGTCGGTGCGGTACAGCCCGAGGGCGGCCCCGATGCGGCCCATGTTGGCCATGTCCGAGTTGCGCTTAGCGGCGACCTTGACCTGGTTGAAAACGGGAAACAGCAGAGCGGCGAGAATCGCGATGATGGCCATCACCACCAGCAATTCGATCAATGTAAAAGCGCGTTTGCGCATCTGGCAATCCCTCCAAATGGTTCCAAAGTAGGACGAGGCGATTTTCCCACATGTTCCCGATTTCACGGCTGAGCCGCCCAATTCCAATAATTGGCCGCCAGCCGCAACAGCGGAGTGTGGAAAACTGAGACCACCACCGCGCCCAACGCCAAATAAGGCCCGAACGGAATAGTACTCGCACCGGGCTGCCAATTGTCCTCTTCTGTCAGGTTTTCGCTGGTTTCCAGGCTCCCAAACCACCAGATATCCAGTTTTTTTGAAAACAGAGCCGCCACATCCACCGCGAGGGCGTACCCCAGCCCGCACTTCGCCAGACTCCCCAAGGACTCCGGTCCGTCTTCCAAAACCTCTTCGATTTCCTCATCTTCTTCCTGTTTCAAGGCCATCCGGCGAACCAGAATCTGCAAGCCGCCGATAACAGCGCCAAGCGCCACTGCCATGCCGAAACTCATCAGCGCTCCCGGAGCGAACAGCACCGAACCGATGCCCCGCGCCAATTTGATGTCGCCGTGGCCCATGGCATCTTTCCGGAACGCCACACGCCCGAAAAACGCGATTCCCCACAACACCCCAACCCCCGTGAGCGCCCCCACGATCGAGGCCGGAATGTGAGCCCCACCAACCTCCGTCCAGGCATCGGAAGACCCGGCTGCGATCAGCCAGCCGTTGTAGGCAAGCCCCAAGACCAGCAAGAGGGCGTTGAACGAGTCGGGGATGATGTAATGGAGGAGGTCGGTGAAAATCGCCGCAATCAGAATCGAGCCGAAAGCGGCCAACACAATAAACCGCACCGGGTCCCAGCCTTCGCAAAGCCATTGGTACCAGTAGACACCCCAGACCGTGCCGGAAATGACCTCGACCACAAAGTAACGCCATGAAATCGGGGATTTGCAATGTCGGCAGCGAGCCCCCGACAAAAGGAAGCTGAACAGGGGGAACAGATCGAGAACTCCCAGACGGTGCCCGCATTTGGGGCAGTGGCTTGGGGGATTGGCGAGCGACATTCCGCGGGGAACGCGGTAGATGACCACATTGAGAAAACTGCCGATCGCGGCGCCGATAAGCGCTCCGAGGGCGGTGGACCAAGCAGGAAACATAAACTGTTTGGTAAGGACGAATCAGATTCCGGTTTTGGCCGTGGTGCGCGTGCAAGGCTGGTCGGGTTCAGGATTTCAGCAGAGCCTTGAGCGAGACCGCCGACGAGAAGAAACCGTTCCAAGGATCGGCAGCGCGCAGCCGCGCAGCAACAGATTTGATGGTGAACTGATCCGCATGATGCACGTTACGCAGCGCAGACCATCGGACGGGGCACGCCATGGGTAAACCTGGCTTAGCGCGCAGTGAATAAGGAGCGATTGCCGTTGCGTGATGATCGTTGCGCAGATAGTCAATAAAAATCTTTCCTGTTCGCTTTGATTTGGTTATCGCGGTAGTGAACCGATCCGGATGGTCGGCAGCCAAAGCGGCGGCGGCTGTTTTGGAAAACGATTTCACGACGTTCCAACCAAACTCAGGTTTGATGGGGCACACGATGTGAACGCCCTTTCCGCCGGTTGTTTTGGCGAACGCAGCAAGTCCGAACGCCCGCAGTCTTTCGCGCAGCAAAAGCGCCGCCTCTGCAACTTGATCGAACGCAACATCGGGGGCGGGATCGAGATCGAACACGATGCGGTCGGCCTTCACGAGGTTCGGAAGCGAACATCCCCACGGGTGAAACTCGACCGCGCCGAATTGCACGAGACCGAGTACGCCTTCAGGCTTTGCGATGCACAGATAGGCTTGTCCTTCGATTGTGATCTTTCTTAGACCTGGGATCGCGTGGCGCAGAACATGTCGTTGGAAAAAACATTCTCCGGCGATGCCTTCGGGACAACGAACGATGGACACCGGCCGGTTCTTTAGGTGAGGAAACATTCGTTCCATAACTGCTTCGTAATAGGCGTAAAGGCCGCTTTTCGTGGTGTTGGTTGCCGCGTCAATGATTCGGTTGGGATGCGTCAGTCTGTCTGCACGTGCCATTGCTGCCTTCCGACGCGTTCGACTTTACCAGTGTGCGGTCGTTTCGAGGTGTTTTCGGACGACCGCAGGCGGGGTTTCAGTTCACGCGTTCAAGGGTTGTGATTCCATCATCGCCTTTAATGGTGATTTTGTCTGCAGAATCCCAGCTCAGTTTTCCGCTGGTCGCTGAGGCGTTTTGCAGGAACCGCTGTTTGGAGTTTTCAAACTGCGATTGAAGTTCGGCTTTTTGCTTTTCGTTGTAGCCGGTGAGATCGAGTTTAACTTCTTTAAAGGCGAGCAGCAGATCATTGCCTTTGAGTGCGTACGTCCCCGTCAGCGAAAACGCGAGTTTGCCGGGGCCATAAGCCACATCGAGCGCCATCGTGCACTGATCGCCTTGTTGAAAACTCAGCGTGGCTTTCGAACCCGGCGGCAGATCGCTCAGCTCGCTGGTAATTCTCCACGAGCCGACGATTGTGCTGCCGCCGCAGCCAATCGCAAGAAACAAGATGCAGGAAACAAAGGGCGCGACAATTCTGCGCATTGCTGCGAAGGATACTTCAATCGGCTACAGGCCCATGATGCTGTAGCCCGAATCAACGTAGATGGTCTGCCCGGTGACGCCTCTGCTCATGTCGCTGAGAAGCCACACGGACGCAGCGGCGACCTCTTTCTGTTCGGCGGGCCTTTTGAGGGGAGCGCGTTCGGCGATGGTGTCCAGAATCGAAGAGAACCCTTTGATCCCCCGCGCGGCAACGGTGTTGATCGGCCCCGGAGAGACGGCATTCACACGAATCCCCCGCGTTCCCAAATCGTAGGCAAGGTATCGAGCAGCTGCTTCGAGAGCGGCTTTGGCGACTCCCATCACGTTGTAGTTGGGCAGCACGCGCTGGCTTCCAAGGTACGTCATGGTGATGATGCTCGCATCGTCTGCAAGAATCGGTTCCAGCTTCGCGGCCATGGCGATGAACGAATAAGCAGACGTCTCGAGTGCGGTGTGAAACCCCTCGCGGCTGGTTTGCAGAAACGGGTTGGCAAGGTCTTCGCGCAACGCATACGCCACACTGTGCACCGCGAAGTCAAGTTTTCCGAATCGGCTGCTGAGTTTGTCGGCTGCGGCCTCGATTTGCGAATCAACATTCAGATCGGCGATCACGATGTCGAACGCATCGCCTTCGAACAGTTTGGAAACCGATTCGGCCATGCGTTCGTTTTGAACGCCGATGCACACTTCGGCGCCATGCTGTTTTGCTGCTTCGCAGACTGCCCATGCGATGCTGCGGTTGTTCGCGACTCCGAACACCACGCCTTTTTTTCCTTGAAGAACCGTTGACACGGTGCGCAGTTTATCCGGGCTCGGTAGAAAAAGCTCGCACGCTTCCGCGCGGGCGGCTGAACAGGACGATGCATGCAACCGCCAAGGCGGCAACCCACCCCGGAATCGGGGAGAAGGTTGCGGCTGCCCAAACCGGCTTGGCGAGGGCACGGTTGCACGTCTCGATCCAACCTGACGCGGGCCCGACGACCCACGCCGCAACGAAATCGGAAACTCCCGGAAGCAGCGGAGCGAAGATTTGCGACAGAAACACTCCGGCATAAACGGCAGGAACCGCCACAACGGTCAGCAGATTCGCAACGGGTGCGACAACCGAAACCTGCCCAAAGTGCGCTGCGAGAATCGGAGCGGCACCCAATTCGCAAAGCAGCGTGGTTCCTACGATCGCGAGCGCCCAGCGTAAAAACCATCGGAGTTGAGCATTCGATACAGGCGCGGTCTTTCGGTTGATGAAATCGAAGCAAGCCGGGCCATAAAGTGCAAGCGCGAGCAGCACGATGAAGCTGAGCTGATATCCCGCATCGAACACCGACGCGGGTTGAATGAGCGCGCAGACCACCGCCGCAAACGCAAGAGCAGACAGAACATCGGGCGCGCGATCAAAAATGTAAGCGCAAAGCATCACCACGGCCATGATCGTTGCGCGAAGAATGGACGGCCGATCTCCCACGGCGGCAAGGTACACGATCAGCACCAAAACCACGAGCAGAATCTGCACTGAGCGGTGGATCGGCAGCGCCGACAGACCCATGAACGCAAGTCCCGCAAGAAGCATCACGTTGTAGCCGCTCGTTGCAATCAGATGCAGCGTGCCGGACCGGGTCATATCGCGGAGGATGCCGGGATCAACCAGTGACTGCTGCCCTGCGACGATTCCCATCGCGATGCCTGCCCGATCTGCATCCAGCTGCGACCTGAGGAGTTCCCATGTCCGGTTGCGCCATGCACCGCCGATGGATGCGATGCCCCCACCGGGCTCGATGATTCGCAATCCACCGATCCACGCCGTAGAGATGCGCCGCGTGATTCCCCGCCTCAGCCAATAGTTTGCAAGCAGACCGCCCGACGGGTCATCGGAATACGGCACGATCGGGCGCACTGTGCCATGAAGTTCGATGAAATCTCCCGCACACAGCGCGGCGTCGGCAGTCGCGGAAGCGAGCATTGTGTCCTGGCCGATATCGAACAGAAACGTTTGCGTGCTGAACCCAACGTTGGGGGTTGATGCGACGGTTCCGCGCAGAGTGTACTCGCCGGTTTTCAAAGGCGAGCCGTGTAAAGCAAGGTTTGCGCGTGCAAGGCCGAGAAGCAGCGCCGCAACAGCGATTCCCAGACGCTTTCGCATCAGCACAAGGCTGATGAGCGACAGAAAACACGCCGCAGGAGCGAACGGCGCAAGTAGCCCGCCGAAGAACGCAGGGAGCGCGCAGATGAGCGGACGGGCGGTGAGGTGCGGCCATCGGGCTTCTGCCCAACTCCAAGTGCGCTCCACGCGATGTTGATTTCGACGCCCCGCGGGAAACGACCTTCCGGTTGATTCATAATCGGGCCGCGCCCGGGTGGCGAAATGGTAAACGCAGGGGACTTAAAATCCCCCGGGGCAACCCTTGCGGGTTCGAGTCCCGCCCCGGGCACCAGGAGAATTGAAGATGAGCCAGCAGTTTGAAACCGTTGATGCGTACATCGAGGCGCAGCGGGCGGAGGTCCAGAAACTCCTTCGGGCGATTCTGCGCACGATCAAGAAAGCCGCGCCTGGCGCGAAAGAGGTGTTCAGTTATGGAATGCCCGCCGTGAAGCAGAACCGCGTGCTGGTCTGTTTTGCGGCATTCAAAAACCATATCGGTTTTTATCCGAGTTCATCGGGCATCGCGGAATTCAAGAAAGAGATCTCGAAGTACCCGCACTCGAAAGGTGCGGTGCAGTTTCCGATCAACTCTCCGCCGCTCGACCTGATCGCGCGGATTGTGGAGTTCAGGTTGAAGGAGGACTCTCAAATCGCATCGAAAACCCCGGCGTCGAAAAAACGATGAGCGGACGCATGGACGAAGCGGCCCTGCGCGGCATGATCTGCAAAGCCGCAAAACGGTTGTGGGATCGAGGGTTGATCGGAGCGTGCGAAGGCAACATCAGCTGCAGGCTGTCTGGCGGCCGCCTGCTCGCAACTCCATCGGGAGCCGACAAGAGCGAGCTGAGGGAGGCCGACCTTGTGATCACCGATTTGAATGGTGCTCCGATTGGAGACGGGCGGCCTTCGAGCGAGATCGCGATGCACGTGCGCATCTATCGGGAGCGGAGCGACTGCGGCGCGGTTGTTCATGCTCATCCGCCGATCGCAACCGGTTTCGGGTTGGCGGGCAGAACGATCCCCGATAACGTTCTGCCGGAGGCGGGATATGTGCTCGGTCCGGTTGCTCTGGTTCCGTTTGCGATTCCGGGCACGCCCGAACTTGGCGAAGCGATGGCGCCGTTTTTGAATGACCACAAAACGTTCATCCTGGCGCACCACGGCGCGGTTGCGCTCGGCGAAACGGTGTTGGATGCATGTAACCGAATGGAAACGTTGGAGCGCGTGGCACAGATCGTTTTGGTTTCGGAAACCTTGGGGAACACTCCAACGCTGCCGCGCGAAGGAGTCGAGTGGCTGAAGAAGGTCGGCACGGGGCCAAAACTTCGGTGAGTTATTCCAAGATTTGCGATCCCACAAATGCAAGCTGAGTTGCGGTGCGAACGTGGCGGCGGTGAATCACTCCCACAAGTTCGGTTTCGGAAACTTTTGTGCCGAGATCGCTCGCGAGATCTTTGACCCAATCAATGATCGGGTCTACGGGAGTTTTGTCGGGCATCGTCAGGTTCATGGAAACCTGGCTGATGCCCCGGGATTTGAGCGGGAATCCGAGCGCGCGGACTCCAGCGAACCGGGGGTCGGCGGTTCGCATCGAGCGGATGATCGCCGCGATTTTGACCGCTTCGGCAGTCGTCCATGCGGCAAGGTTCAGGTTCATGGCGATCAGCCAGTCGCGCAGACCGAACACCGATGCGCCAAGTTTTGGGTTGGGGTGCGCCGGACCGAAATCCGGCTGAAGCCGCCGCTCGAATAGACCTTCATACTGTCCCTTGCGCAGACTGGGCAGATCGGCAGCGTGCCTGCCGGTTTCGCTGAGTTCATAAAGAAAGATGGGCAGTTTGTACTCTTTGGAGATTTTTTCGGCGATGTCAGCGACGAACGCTTTGGCTTCGTGCACCGGAACGGAATCTTGAAGAATCACGAAAGGACAAACGTCGAGCGCGCCGATGCGGGGATGGACGCCCCGATGCGATCGCATATCAATTCTTGCGAAGGCGAGATCGCAGAGATTCATCAGCGCTTCGGCGACGTGCTGCATTTCGCCTGAGAACGCTGTTACGGTGCGGTTGTGATCCCAATCGCCTTCGGCGTAATGCACGGAAACGGGGTGCCAAGTCAGCGCCTCGCGCAGGGCATGCACGGTTTCGTTATTGCGGCCTTCTGACCAGTTGGCGATGCAAACAAGGCGTCCCATCGGTTCGTGAGAGTCTATCGCAATCGGCGTGTGGCGGTAAGATTCAACCATGGCCTCGCGAGTGGCGGTGCTCGATCCGCTGACCATCAATCAGATCGCCGCTGGCGAAGTGGTCGAGCGTCCGGCGAGCGTGATCAAAGAGCTGATCGAAAACGCGCTGGACGCTGGCGCATCGCGCATCGAGATTCAGATTGATGAGGCGGGCAAATCTCTTTTGCAAGTGAAAGATGACGGCTGCGGGATGAGCCGTGAAGAGGTGACGTTAGCCCTGCAGCGCCATGCGACGAGCAAAATCCGAGGCTTTGAAGATCTGGCTGTTGTGAGTTCGCTGGGGTTTCGCGGAGAGGCGTTGCCGAGCATCGCTTCGGTGAGCAGGCTGACGATCACAACCGGAACCGACGATTCTGGACGCACACGCTGTTCGGTGAACTTTGGCGAACAGGAGTCGCTGGAAATTGTTCCGGGTTCGCGCGGAACGGACGTGAGTGTGGAAGGTTTGTTTGCGAACACCCCTGCCAGGTTCAAGTTTTTAAAATCGGAGAGTTCGGAAAGTTCGGCAATTGCTGATGTGGTGCTGAAATACGTTTTGGCGTTTCCAAACGTGGCGTTCACGCTGCGATTTGGCGAACTCGCGGCGATGCGTTCGCCCGGAGACGGCGATCTGCTGAGCGCGATTACGGCTGTTTGGGGAAAAGACCTTGCGCGCGCACTTGCCGAAGTGGAAACCGAGATTGCAGGAGTGAAGGCTTACGGATTCGTGGGGCCGCCTCATATCAACAAGCCCACGCGCGCGCATCAACAGCTGTTCGTAAACCGCAGGCCCGTGCGTTCGAAGACGCTTTATGCTAGCATAGATGCGGCGTTCAGGTCGTTGACTCCGGAGCGGAGGTATGCGGTCGCGGTGGTGCATATCAGCATTGATCCTTCCGAGATTGATGTGAACGTGAGCCCGACGAAAACCGAAATCAAGTTTCATCGCGATGGGCAGGTGTTTGATGCGGTCAGGCTGGCGATCAAGTCGGGGTTGATGCAGCACGGTTTGATGCCTTCGGCTGCGCCCTCTTTTTCGGGGGTGTCGCTGCACTCTTTTCAGGGCGGAGGAGCGCTTGCGGTTCACTCGCCGGTCGAGCCGGTGGTTGATCTTTTCAACCAGCACGCACAGCCGCTTTCGGATTCGAAGTTTCCGTTTTCTGATCTGATGCTGGATTTGAAAGTTTTGGCGCAGGTGATGAACACGTTCATCATCGCATCAACGCGCCGCGGGATTGTGGTGATTGATCAGCACGTTGCGCACGAGCGCGTGCTTTATGAACAGCTGTGCGGACTGAAGCGCGGCAGCGCGGTGGAAGTGCAGCACCTTTTGTCACCAGAAACGGTCGAGTTTGAAAAGAGCGCTGCGATGCGGCTGTGCGAACAGTTGGGCGAACTGGAAGCGGTCGGTTTCAGGCTGGAGCCGTTCGGAGCGCAATCGTTTCTGCTCCGCGCGATTCCGGCTGCGGCGGCAAACAAAGATTATCGTTCGCTTTTGATTGAAGTTGCCGACGAACTTGTGGCGGGCGGAGGAAGATTGAAGCCGCAAAATGCGCGTGAAAAGATCTGGATTATGAGCGCATGCCGCATGGCGGTGAAAGCCGGTGACCCGTTGAGCATTCCCGAAATGGAACGGCTGATCGCTGACCTTGCCGAAACCGAGAACCCTTATTTGTGCCCGCACGGCAGGCCGATCACCGTAACGTTGACCTTTGACGAACTGATGCGAAAGTTTAAAAGGACATGAGAATTTTGGGAATTGATCCGGGGTTTGGAAGGCTCGGGTACGGCGTGATTGATGCGGAGCCGAACGGGCTGCGGCTTGTGGAATGCGGCGTGATCGAAACGGATAAGCGTGCGGCTGTCGCCAACCGGCTCGTCGAGATTCGAGAAAAAATTGATGCGCTGATTCGCTCCACGAAGCCCGAGGCTGCCGCGATGGAGCGGTTAGTGTTTGCGGCGAATCGCACCACTGCGATGGACGTTGCGAAGGCCGCAGGTGTGGTGATGCTGACCGCAGCAGATGCAGGGATCGAAATCGTGGAGTATCTTCCCAGCGAGATTAAACTTACGGTTTCTGGAAACGGCGCGGCACACAAATCGCAGATACAGTTTATGGTGGCTCGGCTGTTGAATCTTCACGGCGGATTCCGGTTGGATGACGAGGCGGATGCGCTCGCGGCGGCGATCTGTCATGCGCACTCGCAGCGCGCCGCGACGCGCGGAATCTAAGGGTATTCTCCGCTCCTTCTACCTGGAGGATTATCAATTCGTGCCGTATTCAAACTGGATTAACGCTCACAAAGCGGCGGTTTTGGGAGCAGGAACAATGGGCGGCGGCATCGCGGCCCATTTGTCGAATCTTGGGTTCGAAGTTTTGCTATTTGATTTGGACGAAGGGGCGGCAAAGAAAGGGCTGGAACGGGCCAAATCGGCCAGGCCGCCGCATTTTTACGATTCAGCGGCAGCGGCGAGAGTCGTCGAGTGCAGTTTTGAAAAACACCTGGACAGGATTTCGCAGGCGGACTGGGTTTGCGAAGCGGTTTCCGAAAACGCGCAGGTCAAAACCGCGCTGTATGAAAAGATCGAACCGCACCTTCGTGAAGACGCGATGATCTCAACGAACACCAGCGGGCTGAGCATCAAGCAGCTTTGCGCAAGCCGCTCTGAATCGTTCAAAAGACGGTTTATCGGAACGCACTTTTTCAACCCTCCAAGGTATTTGAAACTCATCGAACTGATACCGACGGAATTCACGGATTCGGAAGCCGTCCGTGCGATGATCGTGTTTTTGGAGGAGCGCGCGGGCAGACGCGTCGTGGTCGCAAAAGACACGCCGGGGTTTATCGCCAATCGGTTTGGAATGTGGGCGCTGTATCAGGCGATTCATACCGTTGAAAAACTGGGATTCAAAATCGAAACCGCCGATGCGATCGCTGGACGATTTCTTGGCAGGCCCTCGACCGCGATCTTCCGGCTGGCAGATCTGATCGGCCTCGATGTGATGGAAGACGTCGCAAACAACTTGTTGGCGCGGTGCCAACAGGATGAATTCATCGGCGTTCTCGAAGCGCCGGAATCTCTCAAGACGCTGATGAAAAACGGGTTCGTTGGAACCAAATCGGGGCATGGATTTTATCAACGCGAAGGGCAGCAGTTTTTGCCGTTTGAATTCACCACGAACGCGTATCGGCAGCCTGAGCCCGTGGAGATACCGCTGCTCAAAGAACTCGCCGCGAAGCCGATGGCCGAGCGGCTGAGGGAGGCGCTGAACTCCTCCGGCGAAGTGGGCGAGTTCTGCCGGATGCACCTGGCTCCAACGCTGGAATATGCGGCGAAAATCGGCAGCGAAATCAGTTACTCCGCCGAAGAATTCGACCGTGTGATGCGGTGGGGATGGGGATGGGAACGCGGCCCGTTTGAACTGATCGATCTGATCGGCTATGACGCATTGCGCCCGCATTGGAAAGATTCGGGCGCCGAGCGGAAGTATTACGACACGGGCATGCATTTCAGTTTTGTTTCGAACCGCTTGGAAAGCGACGTACTCGATCCAAGGTTCGCGCCGCTCGAGCATTTTCCGATTATTTCGGCTGGCGAAGAGTGGGCGGTTCGCGATGACGGCATGGGCGGGCACATCTTTCAAACTTTGACCAAGATGAATGTGCTGACCCCGCCCGTTGTTTCGGCGCTGATTGGGTGGTTGTCGGAGCATCCGGGTTTGAACATCACGCTTGCGAATTCCGGAAAAGGGTTTTCGGCGGGCTATGACCTTGGTTTCTTTTTGCGCGCGGCCGAAGAGAAACGTTTTGAGGATGTGAGCGCGGCGCTTGCTGATTTGCAGAGATGTTCGGAAATGTTGTTCGAATCGAAATCATGCGCTGCGATTCACGGGTTTGCGCTGGGCGGAGGCTTCGAACTTGCGATGCACTGCTCGGCGATGGTGGTAGACCCAGAATCTACGGTAGGACTGCCCGAAGCGTTGGTGGGGCTCGTCCCGGCGGGCGGCGGGGCGACGATGCTGCGATCGCGGGTCGCTCACGATTTGCAAACGTTCGTCGAGGTTGCAGTTGAAGTTGGGACGGGTGCACGCGTTCCGGCGGCACAAGGTGTGGCAGGGCATTTCCTGCGCGCAACGGATCGGCTGCTGGTGAATCCCGACATGTTAGTGAGCACAGCGCTGCGCGCCGATCGTCCGGCACAAACGTTAGCGGAGTGGGTGCCGACGCATCCTGCAGCTGCCGGAATGATTGATGCGAAGATTCACGAATGGAGAGCGAAGAACCCTTCGGCGGCTTATGGTCAAGAACTCGCGGAAGAGGTGAAGCGGCTGTTCACCAAGCCGAAGTCGCGCGAAGAGAGTTTGGAGATGGAGCGCGAGGTGTTTTTGCGCCTGTTGGGAAAACAGATGACGCAGGACAGAATCAAACATATGCTGACGACCAACAAGCCGCTGGTGAACTAAATGAAACTGCTCGTCCCGATTAAGCGTGTACCTGATCCTTATTCGAAAATCAGACTCAGTGCGGATGCGGCAGGCATAGACGCAACAGGGTTGAAGTATGAAATCAACCCTTTCGACGAAATCGCGGTGGAAGAGGCTCTTCGAATCGGCGAGAAACTCTCGTGCGAAATCGCTGTCGTTTCGATCGGCGATGCGGCATGCGAAGAGCAGCTGCGAAAAGCGCTCGCGATGGGCGCGCACCGAGCGATTCGTGTGGATTGCAATGAAACTCTTGATTCGCTGGGAGTCGCAAAGATTCTCGCCAAGGTTTTTGAACGTGAAAAACCTGATCTTGTGTTGATGGGCAAGCAGGCGATTGATGACGACTGCAACCAGGCGGGCCAGATGCTGGCTGGAATGTTGAATCTGCCGCAAGCCACGTTTGCGAGCGCGATAAGCATCGTCGGCGGCATCGCTCGCGTAACGCGCGAAACGGATGAAGGCCAGGAGACGCTGGAACTGAAACTTCCGGCGGTCGTTACTGCCGACCTGCGGCTGAACGAGCCTCGATACGTTGCTCTTCCAGGAATTATCAAGGCGCGCTCCAAGCCGATTGAAACGTTGTCACTTTCCGAGTTGAACGTGTCGGCGGAGTGCCGAGTGCGGACGACTTCTCTTTCGGCGCCGCCGCCGAGAGCGGCTGGCAGAAAAGTTGCAAACGTTGACGAACTGCTTTCGGCGCTTCGCAGCGAACGGGGGTTGAAACTCTGATGGCCGGCTGCTTGTGCGTGCTTGAAAAACCGTCGGATGCAGCGGCGCTCAGTTCGTTTGCTTTGGCGGGAGGCTGGACGTACGATTTCGTTTGTCTTTCGGGCGCACCTGAGTTTGCGTTCGGATGCCGCGAAGCGTTCGTTGCGGATTGGGACCAGATTCCACCTGCTGACGCCGTGTGCGGAGCGCTGGTTCCAATTGCTGGAAATTATGATCTGGTCGCGGGGATATCGAACATGTTCGGCAAAGACGTTCTTCCGCGGCTGGCCGGAATGTTAGACATTCCGATGGTCAGCGACATAACGAAATGTTTTTCGAGCACGGAGTTCGAGAGGCCGATGTTTGCTGGGAATGTGTTGGCAAGGGTGCGCGTCGAAAGCGGCAGGTTTGTCGCAAGCATCAGGCCGACAGCCTTCGCCGCTGCCGATCCGGGCGCAAAATTAGAGACTAAGACGGTTCCGATGAGATTTCAAACGGCGACGGCAAGAGTTTCGGCGAGCGCGAAGGCGGGTGGAAGGCCCGATCTGGCGCTTGCCGACGTGGTTGTAACCGGAGGCAGACCGTTGAAAGACGCCGCAACGTTTGAAAAACTGATCGGCGGATTGGCTGACGCTCTTGGAGGCGCGGTCGGTGCCACGCGCGCCGCGGTGGACAGCGGGATTGCACCCAACGAACTGCAGGTTGGACAGACGGGGAAGATTGTGGCTCCGTCGCTTTACATCGCGGCGGGAGTGAGCGGCAGCACGCAGCACATCGCCGGTATGAAAGACAGCAAGACGATTGTGGCGATCAACACCGATCCTGACGCTCCGATATTTGAAATCGCGGATTATGGGCTGGTCCAGGATCTGTTCAGTGCGATTCCCGAAATCGTATCGAAACTGAATCGCTGACGTTATCGGTCTTTTCTAACCGGCAGTTCGCCCGGTCTTTTATAGCCCAACTGCCTTGCGGCTTCCTCTCTTCCGGCGGGTGAACTCATGCGCGCTTTTTCGGTTAGAAGTTTTGCGCGTTCTGCTTCGGCATCGTTCATCTTTTTTTCGCTTTTTGCCGTGCGCGTCATCTGATCGCGAACCATGCTGAACGTGTCCCTGCAAAAGTACGCCGCAATGCCCGCGGCGGCAGCCGCTGCGCAAACGATAGTCAGCAGTTTTCTCATTTTTTGTCCTTTGGATCGGTAACGTGCATCAACGTTACCATGTTGGTGGTGCCTGGTCTGCCGACGGGAATGC
The DNA here is from genome assembly GCA_021324165.1 of Armatimonadota bacterium. Lineage (GTDB taxonomy): Bacteria > Armatimonadota > Fimbriimonadia > Fimbriimonadales > ATM1 > JAJPJR01. The sequence goes on along the minus strand of JAJPJR010000035.1, from coordinate 64,333 downwards.
CCGCCGTGATCACCACGAGATCGCCCTGCTTGAGCACTCCCGATTGAATCGCCGCGGCGAACCCTCTGGCGATCATCTCTTCGGTGTCATAAAACTCCGCGGTGAGCAGCGGCCGCACTCCCCAAAGAAGCGACACCTGGCACGCTGTGCGCACGCGGTAGCTCGCGCATAAGATCGGCACCGAGGGCCGGAACTTCGCGACCATTCGCGCAGTGAAGCCGCTCGTAGAAAAACTGATGATCGCTTTCGCGCGAAGGTCTTCGGCGATGCGGCACGCCGCGAAGGCGACCGATTCGGTTGCTTGGGTGACTTTGGAAAGTTTGGCCGCCGCGATGGCGCGCGCAAACGCCGAACTGCTTTCGGTTTTCACCGCGATGCGATGCATGTATTGCACCACGTGAATGGGATAAGCGCCGGCGGCGGTTTCGCCGCTCAGCATCACGGCGTCGGTTCCATCCATGATGGCGTTGGCCACGTCGGTTACTTCGGCTCTTGTCGGACGCGGGTTTTGAATCATGCTTTCCATCATCTGCGTGGCGGTGATGACGGGCTTTCCTGCCGCATGGCAAAGTCCGACGATTTTCTTTTGAATGAGCGGCACCTCTTCGATCGGCATCTGCAGTCCAAGGTCGCCGCGCGCGACCATAATTCCGTCGCAATGTTTGATGATTTCCGCAATGTCGCCAACCGCCGCTTTGGTCTCGATTTTTGCGATGAGCTGCAAAGTTGGATCGAGTTTTTCGGAAATGCGTCCGGCTTGAATCAGGTCATTTGCGCTCTTGACATAACTCAGCGCCACGAATTCCACTCCAAGCCGGGCGGCTGTTTTCAAGTCGTCAATATCTATTTTGCCTAAAGTCGGGACATTGAAAGTCGCGCCGACAAGCGTAACCCCTTGCCGCGAACCGATGGTGCCGCCGGAAGTGCACCGTAATTCGATTTTCCCTTTTGATGCGGATTTCACTTTGAACGCGATATCGCCATCGCCGATGAGCACCACGCGGCCCGGCGTAAGGTGCTCCAGCATTTCGCGCTGCGTAATCGGAAGCTGGCCGCTGCCCGTTCCCACAAGAATCAGATCGCCCGACGCGACTTCGAGCGAACCTTTGATGTCTCCCAGCCTGAATTTCGGGCCTCCCAAATCCACCAAGATTCCCACATGCGTGCGTTCAACCTGCGACGCCTCGCGAATCCAATGAATCCATTTTTCGCGCGTTTTCCAATCGCCGTGGCTGCAGTTGAGACGAGCGATGTTCATGCCCGCTTTCACCAAAGAGCGGATCGCATCGTAAGAATCCACTGCAGGACCGATTGTGCAAACGATTTTAGTTTTTCGAAACATCGGCCCTCCATGGCCGTTTTTTTGAAAAGACGGTCGTTAGTTCATAAATCGCTGCGGCCAGTTGCGAAAAGCGTTCCAGCCCGCAAACTCGGCAGCGGCCCCCAGGCTCTCTTCGATCCGAAGAAGCTGGTTGTATTTTGCCACACGGTCGGTTCGGCACGGCGCGCCGGTCTTGATTTGGCCCGTTCGGCACGCCACCGAAAGATCGGCGATGGTGACATCTTCGGTTTCGCCGCTCCGGTGACTGATGATTGCGGTGTACCCGGCCGAGTAAGCCGTTTCCACGGTTTGAATCGTTTCGGTGAGCGTTCCGATCTGGTTGACTTTCACCAGAATGCTGTTTCCCACGCGCTCTTCGATTCCACGGCGCAGCCTGGATACGTTGGTTACAAAAATGTCGTCTCCCACCAGTTGAATCTTTGAGCCCAACTGTTTGGTCAAAGTTTGCCAGCCGCTCCAATCGTCTTCGGCAAGGCCGTCTTCGATGCAGATGATCGGATATTTGGAGCATAGTTGCTCATAGAATTCGATCATTCCATTCGAATCCCGTTCAGGCACGCCGCCTGAACGAAACTTGTACACGCCGTTTTGAAAAAACTCGCTGCTGGCCGCATCAATGGCGATGGCCACCTGGCTTCCTGGGCTGTATCCAGCAAGTTGAATCGCTTCGATCAAAAAATCGAACGCATTTTCGGGCGCATCGAGGCTCGGCGCAAAACCTCCTTCGTCTCCAACTCCCGTAGATTTGCCCGCCTTCGCGAGCGCTTTTTTCAACGCATGATGCACTTCCACACCGATCTGCAAAGCGTGAGAAAACGATTCTGCTCCCGCCGGCACGATCATGAACTCTTGAATATCCACGTTCGTGTCGGCATGTTTTCCTCCGTTGAGAACGTTCATTAAAGGAACAGGCAGCAGCGTTGCGGAAACGCCCCCCAGATAGCGATACAGCGGCAGCCGCGCCGATGCAGACTGGGCTTTTGCCACTGCAAGCGAGGCTCCAAGAATCGCGTTCGCGCCGAGTTTGCTTTTGTTTTCGGTGCCGTCGAGGGCGTTGAGCGCAAGGTCAATTTCGCCTTGGTCTGCGGCCTCCAATTCGAGCAGCGCTGGCGCAATGATTTCGTTCAGATGATTCACCGCTGTGCGCACGCCTTTGCCCGAATACCGTTTCGCGTCGCCGTCGCGAAGTTCCACGGCTTCGTGCGCTCCGGTGCTTGCGCCGCTGGGCACCGATGCCCGGCCAAAACTGCCATCGGAAAGATACGCGTCCACTTCCAGCGTTGGGTTGCCGCGGCTGTCTAATATTTCGCGCGCTCTAAGGTCTGCAATGGTGGCCACAATCGTCCTCCTTGACTTTGGGTCGAAGGAAGTTTACCTATAGAATCGGTTAGAATTGCGGAGCGATGCTGATCGCCGGGAATTGGAAAATGCACACGACGAGCGCCGAAGCGTTCACGTTGGCATCGCGCATTTGTGAATCCGTTCATTCCGACGGCGCGTCGGAGGTGGTTGTTTGTCCGCCATTTGTTTCGATGCGCGCCGCGGCAGATGCGGTCGCGGGGTCGCGCATCTTGCTTGGAGCGCAGACGATGTTTTGGGAAACGCAGGGCGCTTTCACCGGAGAGGTTTCGGCTGGCATGCTTTTGGAATTCGGATGCAGATTTTGCATTGTGGGACACAGCGAAAGACGCGGAAGGTTCGGAAAATCGGACTTGCCTGCCAATCTCCTTGCATATTTTTCCGAAACCGACGCGGTTGTTGCGCGCAAGTTTTCGGCGGCGCTTGGTGCGGGTTTGATCCCGATTCTATGCGTGGGCGAAACCGAGAAAGAACGCGCCGAACACCGCACCGAACAGGTGATTCAAACGCAGCTGAACGCGGCGCTTTGCGCGGGAACTGACGCACGATTTGTGATTGCGTATGAGCCCGTGTGGGCGATTGGAACGGGAGACGTTTGCGAACCCGATGAAGCCGACCGCGTGTGCGCTTTCATCAGAACCGCCGCAAAAAAAGCAGGCACGTCGGAACAGTTTCAGGTTGTGTACGGCGGGAGCGTGAATGCAGAGAACGCACGGGCGCTGCTGGAACGCGAATCGGTTGAAGGCGTGCTGGTGGGCGGTGCGAGCCTGGAACCTGACGAGTTTTCAAAGATCATCGCCATAGGAGACGAGATTGCAAAATAAAACCAGCGACGATTTTTCCGGTGTGCGGATGACCGAACTGATGACGCCGGGCGACGCCAACTTTTTGGGGAAAGTGTTTGGCGGAGCGATTTTGTCTTTGCTCGATAAAGTTGCGTACGTTACGGCCAGCCGGCATGCGGGAGGTATCTGCGTTACGGCGAGCTTTGACCGGGTGGACTTTCACAGCCCGATCGAAGTGGGCGAACTGGTGCACTGCGTGGGTCAAGTTGCCTATGTGGGGCGCACAAGCCTATTGGTTAAAATCGAGGTGTTTGCAGAAAACCTTCACACCCATTCGCAAAGGCACACCAACTCGTGCTGGGTTACGATGGTCGCGATTGACGAACGCGGAAAGCCGGTGCAGGTTCCGCCGCTTTCGGCAACGACGCGCGAACAGAAGATCGAGTTTTTGAAAGGGCACCTTCTGCGGGAACTGCGAAAAAAGCAGCAGAACGAGTTTCACCAGATGATCGAAGAGATCGAATCGCTGCCCGATGAGGCTCTTGAATCGCGTTTGCAACAGATTCGCTAAGCCGAAATCGAATCTGTGCCCATGAACGGTTGCAGCGGCGGCGGCACAAACACCGAATTGTCTTGCCGCTGATACGTTTCCAAAATCGCTGCCATCAGTCGAGGACACGCCACACCGCTGGCGTTCAACGTATGCGCGTATTTCGGTTTTTCGCCGGGGCCGGGCCGGTACCGTATTTCTCCGCGCCGCGCCTGGAAATCCTCGAAATTGCTTGCGCTGCTCACTTCCAGATATTTTCCAACTCCGGGGGCCCAAACTTCCAAATCGTACTGTTTGGTGTTCGAAAAACTGAGTTCTGCCGTGCACATCTCCATCGTTCGAAAGTGCAGGCCGAGCGATTCGAGCACCGATTCGGCGTCTTGAGTCAAGGATTCCATCTCGTCATAACTGGTTTCTGGCGCGACGATTTTTACGAGCTCCACTTTGTCGAACTGATGCACGCGGAGCAGACCGCGGGTATCTTTGCCGGCTGCTCCTGCTTCCCTTCGAAAGCATCCCGAAAACGCGGCATAGCGGATCGGCAGCTGGCTGGCGTCCAAAATATCATCGCGGTGCAGATTGGTTACCGGCACTTCGGCTGTTGGAATCAAAAAAAGATCGTCGCGCTCCATCACGTACAAATCCTCTTCGAATTTTGGCAGCTGGCCGGTGGTGGTCATCGAACCGCGGTTAACCAGATACGGTGGATAGATTTCGGTGTAGCCGTGTTTCTCGGTGTGCTCGTGAAGCATAAAATAAATAAGCGCGCGCTGAAGCCGGGCGCCAAGCCCTTTATAAATGATGAATCCGCTGCCCGAGATTTTCGAACCTGCCGCAAAATCAATGATCCCCAGATGCTCTGCGATCTCCCAGTGCGGTTTGGGCTCAAAATCGAAGACGGGAGGTTCGCCGAACGTTCGCACTTGAACGTTGTCCTGCTCTCCCGCTCCGTCGGGGACCGAGGGATGCGGAACATTCGGAATCGAGAGTTCCAACGATCGGAGTTCGGATTCCAGTTCGCGCGCACGTTCTTCCTGAACGGCGATGCGCGCTTTCAGTTCGGCAGTTTTCTGTTTGGCTGTTTCGGCTTCGTCTTTTTTTCCCTGCCCCAGCAGCGCGCCGATGGATCGGCTCGCGCGGTTCATCTCAGCCTGATCGGCCTCGAGCGCAGTGCGCACTGCACGCCACTCGGCATCCAACTGCAACAACAGCTCGATGGGCGCTGCCATGCGCTTCCGCGCAATCGCCTTGATGTAAAAATCTGGGTCGTTCCGCAAACGCGAGCGGTCGTGCATGAACGCAAACGATACCCTGCGTTCCTAACTGTTCATCGCTTCGGCTTTTTCCACGTCCAGTTCGATTGGCAGCCGCACCCAGAACGTGGAACCCACACCGAGGTCGGATTCAACCCAAACTTTGCCCAGATGAATCTGCTCGACCAGGTGTTTGACCAAAAACAGCCCCAAGCCCGTTCCGTAAATCTTCCTGTTGTCTTCGGTGTGCACGCGATGGAACCGATCGAACACTCTTGCAAGGTGATCTTTCGGGATTCCGATGCCTTGATCTTGGATTCCCACCACGATCGCGTCGGGCTCAACCTTGATTTTGGCCGTAATCTGTCCGCCCTCGGGCGAATATTTCACGCCGTTGTTCACCAGGTTCGTGAACACTTGATCGAGTTTATCCTGATCTCCAGTGATTTCGGGAACGTCATCGGGCGCTTCCAGAACGAACGTGTGTTTCGATGTGGAATGGGTGGACTGCTTTTGAATCAGAAGCACTTTTTTGATCAACTGCCTTACATCAACCTTCGTGTAGTTCGGCTTCAGGCTTTCGCCGGCTTCGATCCGCGCGATGTTCAGCAAGTCGTTCACCAACCGCGTGAGCCTGTCGCATTCGTGATCAATGATCGTGTAAAACTCCTGCAGTTCGGTGGCAGAAAAACTGTCATCCATTCGCAGCGTGCTTACGAAGCCTTTGATTGCGGTGAGCGGCGTTCGAAGTTCATGCGAAACCGTCGCGACAAACGCGCTTTTCATCCTTTCGATGTTCTTGAGATCGGTAACGTCGTTGAGGATGGCAACGGTGCCGATCTGTCGACCGTCGTCGCCCCGAACCTGAGCAACCTGAACTTGATACGTTCGTTCGATTTTTCCGTCGAGCGTGACGGTCGCTTCAACCTGATCGGCATCCATTCCGCCCTGCGCGCGGTCCAACAGCGCACAAATCTCTTTGTTTCTCAGCACTTCGTGATGATCTTGATGAATCGCTTCTGGCCCTGCGCCAAAAATCGAGCGGGCTGATGCGTTCATCTGCGTAATCTTGCCTTCCTGGTTCACCAGCACCAATCCAGCATAAAGGCTTTCCAGCGTGTGGAGAAGTTCTTCTTTTTCCTCAACCACCTGTTGGTACAGCTTGAGGTTCGAAATCACGCTGGCCGCGCTTTTGGCCATCCGTTCCAAAAGCCGAACGTCTTCGTCGTTGAAATCTTCGCCGTGCCGTTTGTTGAATGCGTGCAGAACGCCGATCGCCTGACGATCAATGATCCGGTTTTCTTCGTCGCGCCTTTCGATGACCAGCGGCACGCACACGCCGTTTTGCACGTGCAGAATGCCGAACGGATCGGCTTGGCTTCGGGCGTCAGACATCGCATCGTGAAAAATGATCGGCTTGCCTTCGCGGAACACTTCGCCTGATATGCCGCCCGTAGCCCGCATTCTCACCATGCCGAGCATGTTTTCATCAATTCCGAACGCAGGAGAGATTCCGATCAGTTCGCCCGATTCCCGATCGAAGAACATCATCAGCACCCGCTCGGCCTGCAAAATCATTGCGATGCGCTGAACCAGCCGCCTGAGCGTGGTTTGGGCTTCGCTGATCGGGGCGACCTCTTCGGGGGCCTCCGGGCCCGATTTAGGGAATGCCTGGGCCTTGCGCCGCATCTCCTCGAGGCTGGCTTCTGCCTCTCGAAGTTTTCGCGTGAGTTCTTCTATTTGCGCTTTAAGCAGTCGCTCCTCGCGCTCTTCCATTTGCCCGTGCATAACCTCCAGGAAAGACGACCCCGGAGGGCCACGAGTTCGATTATACCGGCAGAGAGTCTGTCATACTAACCCCGTTCGCAAGATGGTGCCAAGGTTCAGTCAGTTTCCGTTGATGCCGCTATCGTCTGTTCTGCTTCCCAATCAGGCGACGGCGCTTCACCTGTTCGAAGCCCGGTATGTGGGCCTGCTGTCGGAGTGCATCGCCAAGAACCTGCCGTTCGGCATCGCGTTGATTCGCGAAGGCCGGGAAGTGGGCGACCCAGATGTGGAACCTTATCTGGTCGGCACATTCGCCAGGTTTGTAGCAAGAAAAACGATATCCGACCGAAGGATTCACGCGATCGCGTTGGGAGAGGGCCGGTTTCGCATCCGATCGCTGGATCGCTCAGAGCCGCTGCTGAAGGCGTCAGTCGAGCCGATTTTGGAATCGCGCTGGGTTGCAACGGAAAGGAATCAGAACCTTCTGGATGAGGCGCGGGCGGCGTTCCGCAGCCATCTGGAAACGGTGTTCGGCGGATCGGATGTCGGCCTTCGGGTCGCAAGAGAGTGCGACCCTATGACCTTGTCGTTTTCCATCGCGGGATGCCTGGACGTTCCGGCAGGCAAACTCCAGCGCCTGCTCGAAATGACCGACACCGCAGAACGGCTCGAAGAGATGATCCCGCTGATGGAGATGCAAACGCACGCCTTTGCGATGACTGCCCAGCCCACTCACCTCGACCTGTACGCGGAATATCTGTCCTCGAATTAGGCGTCTAATCACCCGTGACCGCGTTGATCGCCTCCGTCCTGCTGATTCAACAGCCGGCGTTGTTTCGCTACATCGCACAGACCGATCCCTCGTATGAATGCGAGCCCGCGAAAGCGGAGATGGTAGATGGCGAAAAAATCGAACGGGTTCGGTTGACTTCGCTCGACTGGAAAGGGGGAAAGTGGCAGCACGAACTCACGATCCACTTCCCTTCTGCCAACCGGTCGCCGGGAGCGTGTCTGCTCTGGGTGACGGGGGACAAAGGCAAGGCCGATCCCGACGCTAAACTCGCCAAGTTCGTGGCGAGCAGCGCGGGCATCGTGGTGGCGGTGCTTTATTCGGTTCCCAACCAGCCTTTGTTTGAAAACCTGCGCGAAGACGCACTAATAGCGTATTCGTTTCAAAAGTTTCTTCAGGACAAGGATGAGACTTGGCCGGCGCTGTTTCCGATGGCCAAATCGGTAGTCTCGGCGATGAACGCCGTGGTGAAACTGACCGCGGGGAGTTCGGACGCCGTCAGGCGGTTCGTTCTTTCGGGCGAGAGCAAGCGCGGGTGGACATGCTATCTGGCGGGCGCTTATGACGGGCGCGTGGTGGGCATCGCTCCTATGGCGTTCGATTTTTTGGGATTTCAGGCCCAGCTGGCACACCAGAAGGCGTTGTGGGGCCGTTTCAGCCCGATGTTCGGGGCGTATGAAGGGCTGGAGCCTGATAAAGCACTTGGCACCGATATCGGCAAAACGCTGGTGTCGATGGTTGATCCGCTGGCTTATAGGCTGAGGCTGAATCTTCCGAAGATGATCATCCGCGGCGCGAACGACCCGTTTTGGACGGTTGATGCGGCGAACTTGTATGCAAACGATCTGCCTGGCGGGCGATGGTTCTGCGTTCTGCCGAACGTGGGGCACGTTGTGAGCACCAGCGAGACCGCGCAGCGCGGCTTGGCGTTTTTCTGTCGAGTGGAGTTTTTGGGCGAACCCGCGCCGATTTTGCGCGGCGAGTGGACAAAGAACGAAAACGGCTGGGTGTTTTCGCCGATTGCGCCGGGAGCCGTGACCGTGAGGTTGTGGGCTGCCTCGGCAAAAGACAACGACTTTTCGAAGTGCGAGTGGAAAGCGGTGCGGACTGGCAACGGAGCCATGCCGCTTCCCAACAGTCTGGAGCCGCAGGCCGCGTTTTGTGAAGCGGTTTTTCGGACGCCAGGCGGAGAAGTGAGCCTGACGACAATCCCTCGCATTTTTGGCCCAGCGATTACAAATCGTTAAGCGCGGGTTAACATAGCCTCGGTTTTCGGGCTTGCGATGCGCCCCGCCGGTACGCTTGTGAATGATGGGAGCAGGAGGCAGCGTTTTGAAAAAAAGATCAATGATGTTGTTTTGCGCATGGGCGGCAATTGCGGCTGTCGGGTGCGGCGGACGAGGCGGCGGACGAGCGGGCGGAAGCGATCTATCTGGAACGATTGAGATTGACGGCTCGAGCACAGTGAGCCCGATTTCGCAGAGCGTTGCCGAGGAGTTCATGGCGCAGAACCCTGGCGTTCGGGTTGTGGTGAGCACAAGCGGAACCGGGGGAGGAATGAAGAAGTTTACGGCTGGCGAGGTTGACATCTGCGACGCGTCGCGCCCGATCCTGACCGAAGAGCTTCAAAAGACGAAGGAAAACGGGGTGGAGTTTATCGAGGTTCCGATTGCGTTTGACGGGCTTTCGGTGGTGGTGTCGAAACAGAACGATTGGGCGGATCATTTGACGGTGCAGGAGCTGAAGAAGATTTGGGAACCGGGAAGCACGGTGAAGAGTTGGGCGGATGTGCGCTCAGGATTCCCTGCCGAACCGATCGCGCTGTTCGGGGCAGACCAGGCGTCGGGAACTTTCGATTATTTCACGGAGGCGGTGAACGGCAAGAAAGGTTCGATTCGGCCGGATTATTCTCCGAGTGCTGATGACAACGTGCTGGTAAAAGGCGTGGCGGGAACGAAAGGCGGACTGGGGTTTTTCGGCTTGGCCTATTATGAGGCGAACATGGACAAGCTGAATCTGGTGGCGATTGACAACGGCAAAGGTCCTGTCAAGCCCACGCCGGAGACGATCAGCGATGGAAGTTATTCTCCGCTGAGCCGGCCTTTGTTTATTTATGTTTCAAAGAAAGCCGCTGACCGGCCGGAAGTGCAGGCGTTTGTGAAGTTTTATTTGAGCAAAGAAGGTGTTGATCTGATCGCGAACAAAGCGAAGTATGTTGCTTTGACTCCTGCGCTTTATGATATGTCGTTGAAACGGTTTGAGAGCCGCAAACTTGGATCGGTGTTTAACGGCAAAGAGACGATCGGGATGCGGCTCGAAGATCTGTTGAAAGACGAGGGGTAGTTGAGTTACCGGCGGTCAAGAGCGAGGCGGGAATGGATTGCGCGCGCGCTGACATTCGCGTGCGCTCTTGTGAGCATCGCGACGACGGCAGGCATTGTGGTTGTGCTGGTTACCGAGTCGTATCATTTTTTTGCGAAGGTGGGGTTTGGGCGGTTTTTCGGTGAAACCACATGGTCGCCGTTGACCGAGCCGCGCCATTATGGGATTTGGCCGCTGGCGGCGGGGACGGCGATGATTGCGATCGGTGCCGGATTGATCGCGATTCCGACCGGACTTCTTGCGGCGGTTTTTTTGTCGGAGTATGCTTCGGAGCGCGTTCGGAATGCCGTGAAGCCGGTGCTGGAACTTTTGGCTGGGATTCCGACGATCGTGTACGGTTTTTTTGCGGTTGCGTACGTTACGCCGATTTTGCAAAGAGTGATCCCTTCGCTGCCGATTTACAACGCCTTGAGCGGAGCGATTGTGGTGGGAATTATGATATTTCCGATGGTTGCTTCTCTTACGGAGGATTCTCTTCGTGCTGTTCCAAAAGTGCAGCGCGAATCGGGAATTGCACTGGGAGCGACGAAGAACGAAGTCATTCGCAAAGTCGTGCTGACGAGCGCGCGTTCGGGGATCATTTCGGCGTTCATTTTGGCGATTTCGCGGGCTGTCGGCGAAACGATGGCGGTTACTTTAGCGGCTGGCAACCGGCCGCAGCTCACATGGAATCCTGCGAACGAGATTCAAACGATGTCTGCTTATATTGTGATGGTTGCAAAGGGCGATGTGCCTCACGGATCGCTCGAGTATTACACCGTGTTCGCTGTGGGACTTGCGCTGTTTGCGATCACGCTTGTGATGAACTTGTTGGCGGCGCGGCTGGTTAGGAGGCGAAGTTATGGCGTTTAGCGCGGCGGGTTCGCCGAAGACGACGGCGCGGGGGCGGCTGGTGTTCGAAACGAGTTTTCGCATCGTGTGCACGGCGGCGGTTTTGTTTGGATTCGTTGTGTTGTGTTTTCTGGCGCAGCAGTTGATCAAAGACGGCTGGGGGAGTTTATCTTTCAAGTTCTTGGAAAGCCCGCCTTCGAGCAACTATCCGGAGAGGGCGGGAATTTATCCGGCGCTGATGGGAACGATTTGGCTGATGGGGCTGATTTTGATTTTGACGGTTCCGCTGGGAATCGGATCGGCGATCTATTTGGAGGAGTTTGCGCCGCGCAACGGGTTCACGCGAATCATTCAGTTGAACATTACGAACCTTGCGGGCGTGCCGAGCATCGTGTACGGTTTGTTGGGAGTGGCTGCGTTTGGATTTGCGGCAGAAGCCACCGGGAGTCAAGATTTGCGGAAAAGTTTGCTGGCCGGCGCCGTAACGATGAGTTTGATGATCCTGCCATTGGTGATTACGGCATCTCAGGAGGCGTTGAAAGCGGTGCCTCGATATCACCGCGAGGGATCGCTGGCGCTCGGGGCGACGCGATGGGAGATGATAAGCAGGATTGTGATTCCTTCGGCGATTCCTGGAATGATGACGGGAATTATTTTAGGCTTATCGCGCGCGATTGGCGAGGCGGCGCCGCTGATTACGCTCGGCGCGGTAACGTATTTGACGTTTTCGCCGCGCGGTCCGCTCGATTTGTACAGCGTTCTGCCGATTCAGATTTTCGATTGGGCGCAGCGTCCTGAGCAGATTTTTCAAAGGGAAAAGTCGGCTGCGGCGATCATCGTTTTGATGGGCGTGCTGCTTTTGTTCAACGCGGCGGCGATCTTTTTGAGATCGGCTGCGCGGAAGCGCCTGCACTGAACCTTGCAGGATTGTGCTATCGTTCGCGAAATCGTTCTGAGAAGGGGTCATGAAGATTCTCGGCATTGACTATGGTGCGAAGCGGATCGGCGTCGCGGTGGCCGAGATGGCGGTTCGTTTGGCGTTTCCGAAAAAAGCCCTTCGCGGGACTGGGGACATCGAAGGCGACGCGGAGATGGTGAACGATTACGCGAGGCGTGAAGAGTGCAGCACGATTATTGTGGGCCTGCCGCTTTTAGAATCGGGAGAGGAGGGCGAGCAGGCGCGGATTGCGAAACAGTTCGGCGGCGCACTCGCCGCGCGGGGCTTGAACGTTGTGTTTTGGGATGAGCGGTTTACGACGGCTGCGGCACGGATGGCGCTGGAGGAACTTCCTGCCAAACGAAGAGCGTTGATGGTTGACAGCGAAGCGGCACGGATCATGCTGATTGATTTTCTTTCGAAAGGCGATGGTTAGAAGGTGGAAGATTTGGGCGCTGTTCATTGTTTTGATTTGCGCTGCGTTTGCAGGCTGCGCGTTTTTTTTGGAACGATCGCTGGTTCCTGTCAGCGGTGGCGTCGAATATTTTCGCGTTTTGAAAGGGGATAACGTTCAGCGAGTATGCGCGCGGTTGGAATCGCAGGGGCTGATTCGCAGCGGCGCCGGAGTGATGTTTAAGTATCGGATGACACGTCCCAAGGGCTCGCTTCACGCTGGAGTTTATGCGATTGACCGTTCGATGCGAGGCGATGCGATTTTGAATCAACTGCTGCAAACGGAGCCGATTCAACAGCGGATTATCGTTCGTCCTGGATTGTGGACTCGGCAGTTGACAGCGTTTTTGGCAAGCAAGGGGGTGGGGGACGAAAAGAGTTTATTCGATGCGATTTCGAACGCATCGTTGTTTCGCAAACCGTTAGGGTTCGTGCCAAAATCGGGCCGGCTCGATGGGTATTTGTTCCCGGACAGTTATGATTTTCCTCCGACGACGAGCGCGTTAGAGGCGTTGAGCAAGATGTGTGAAACTTTTCACAACAAAGCGCTTGCTCGGTTGGGGAATGTTTCTGCCGAAAGGCTGCATGAGATTGTGATTGTGGGGTCGCTGGTTGAAAAGGAAACAAGATTCGACAGCGAACGCGCGAGAATTGCGGGTGTGATTTATAACCGATTGAGAATTGGAATGCCTTTGCAGATTGACGCTACGGTGACGTTTGCGCTGGGCAAAGAGCGCCGGTTGAGTTTCGCGGATTACAAAGTTCAAAGCGCGTACAACACATATCTGCACAAAGGGCTTCCGCCGGGGCCGATCTGTTCTCCCGGCTTGCCTTCGATGATGGCGGCGGCGCATCCCGAGAAGCATGATTATCTGTTTTATGTGGCAAAGGAAGACGGTCATTCGCTGTTTTCTAAAACGTATGCCGACCATTTGCGACAGATCGAGATTGTGCGAGGGCGTGGGAAGCGATGAAACGTTATCATCGCGCGAAAGCGGGTTTGCTGCGGGGATTTTGTCCCGACTTTTCGGCTTCGACCCTTTATGATATCGAGCCGGAGGAGTTGAAGAAGATGGGAATTAAAGCCGTTCTGCTCGACTTGGACAACACGCTGGTCAACTGGAAAGCGACGCACGTGACCGACGAAACTGATCGGTGGATTTTGCAATGCAAAGAGGCCGGGTTGAAACTGTGTTTGGTATCGAACACTCGGAATCAGAAAAGGTTGAAGGAGTTGAGTGCACGGTTTGAGATTCCTTATGCTCGCGGGAAGATGAAGCCGAGCAGGACGGGGTTTTTGGATGCGCTGAGGATTTTGGAGTGCAAGCCGAATGAAACGGTGATGGTGGGCGACCAGCTTTTCACCGACGTTTGGGGAGGCAATCGAACGGGGGTGGCGACGATTTGGGTGAGCCCGCGTCATCCGCGCGAGTTTTTTGGGACGAAGTTCAGCCGCATCGCTGAGCGGCTTGTCAAACGTCTTCTCCAAAAGGCGCGCGCACAGTGATTGACCTTATTTTATCGGCAAGGCCCCGTCAATGGTCGAAAAATCTGCTTGTTTTTGCCGGGCTGATTTTTTCTGGCAGGTTTTTGGAATGGGACGCGGTGCGAATCAGTCTTCTTACGTTTTGCGCTTTCTGCTTGGCTTCGAGCGCCGGCTATCTTTTCAACGACTTGTTGGATCGGCGCTCGGATGCGGCGCATCCGGAAAAGCGGTTGAGGCCGATCGCGGCGGGAAGAGTTTCGCCGTTTGCGGCAGCGGCATTCGGCGCAGCGCTGGGCGTTTTGGCGGCGATCGTTGCTTGGGCTACGGATTGGCAGGCTTTGGCGAGCGTCGGGGCGTATGTTTTGAATCAGTTAGTTTATGTGTTGATCGCGCGGAGAGTGGCGATTTTGGATGTGTTTGTGATTGCGTTTGGGTTTTTGATTCGTGCGGGCGCAGGGGCTTTTGTGCTGCATGTCGAAATCGGGCAATGGCTGCTGCTGTGCACGATGCTGCTGGCTTTGTTTCTTGGATTTGCAAAACGGCGGCACGAGCTGCTTTTGAAAAGCGATTCGCGCAGTTCGCTTAGCGGTTATTCGGCGCCTCTGCTGGATAAGTTGATTGTGATTTCTGCATCGTCGGCGGTGATTGCATATAGTTTGTATGCGATTCAATCGGAAACCGCTGCGGCGCATCCGCTCTTGGCGCTGACGATTCCGTTCCCGATGTTCGGCGTGTTTCGGTATTTGCAGATTGCATATCAAGAGGATGGCGGAGGAAACCCGGACGTGGATTTGATGCGCGATCCGTGGCTGTATGGCGTGGTTTTGGTGTGGGCGGCGCTGAGTGTTGCGGCGATGACAACCGGAGGATGGCGGCATTGAGCGAACGAATGCGATCGTTGAGATCGAACAAGACGGTCCGTCAGTTTGTGAAATTCGCGATCGTCGGCGCTTCGAGCACGTTTTTGGACTGGGGATTGCATGTGGTTTTGTATAAAGGTTTTCACGGGGCGCTCGCGCAGCCGGTAAGGTTGTGGTGGCTGGAGCATTTTCCTTCGGTTGCATCGAATCCGGAGTTCGATGGAGCGTTCACGACCTTTAAAGCGATTTCGTTTTTGGCGGCGACGATCAACGGATTCATCTTTAACAGGCTGTGGACATTTAGAATCAAAGAGAAGGCTGAGCAGACAAGACAGTTCTTCAAGTTTTTGGCTGTAACCGGAACTGGGCTTGTGATTAACACGTTGATTGCGAGTCAGATTCACAAACCTCATGGCGGGAGCCTGAACTACATTTTGTCGCTGGGAATTGCGACATTCATCACGATGTTTTGGAATTTTGCCGGGCACAAGTTGTGGACGTTTCGAGCGAAGGCCGATGCCGGGAACGTTTGATTGGCGGCAGGAACGCGAAGGCGCTGGCGTTCGACTTGCGGTGCTTGGGCACCCGATCGCTCATTCGCTTTCGCCCGCGATGCATGCGGCGGCGTTGAAGGCGGCCAACATCGAGGGCGAATACAAGGCGTTTGACGTTGTGCCGGAGGAGTTTGATGCGTGCATCGCGCATCTTCGCGGCATGGGATACAGAGGTGTGAATGCGACCGCGCCGTTGAAAACCGCTTGCGCAGAGGCGGCTGACGCACTGGATGAAACCGTGTTGCTTTTGGGCGCAGCAAACACGCTGATTTTTGGCGGGCAAGTGCGGGCTGCAAACACCGACGTCGAAGGGTTCTTGGCTCCGCTTAAATCTTTGGCGAAAGGATCGGCGCTGGTGATTGGCGCGGGCGGAGCCGCGTCCGCTGCGTGCTTCGGATTGAAGCGGGAAGGCTGGAAAGTGCAAATATGGAACCGCACATTCAAGCGCGCCGAACAGTTGGCAGAGCGGATTGGTGCGTGGGCGATGAAAACGTTGAGCTTTAGCGGCGCTGACTTGATTGTGAACGCAACGCCAGTTGCGAGTTTCGAAATGAACTGGGAGGCCGTGCGAACTTCGGCCATCGTTTATGATTTGGCATATGGCGCTGGGCCGACGAAACTCCTGATGGAAGCGGCGGAGCGGGGACTGAGGACGATTGATGGACGCGAGATGCTGGTGGAGCAGGGTGCCAGAGCGTTCGAGTTGTGGACGGGTGTTTGGCCGGACGTCGGCGCGATGCGTGAAGCCGTGGGATTGCGTTATTCGGCAGGATTGTAGCGGATGAACAGGGGAACCGAAATGGTGCAGGCGATGTATCCCAAGCAGGCGTATAGCAGCGCTGCGGGGAGCATTAGGATGAGGATTGGGAACTTCAACCACAAGCCTCCGCCCACGATGAGGACTCCGGGCAGGTAGATCGCCAAGAATCCGAGCATCATGGCGAGGCCGCGCATCGTTCGCTGGGCAGGATCGTTCAGATCGGGAAACAGAATGATGGTGATCCACGAAATGCTCGCAGAAAAGAACGCGACAGAGGGGAAACCCACAAAAATTGCGACCGCAAAGGGCCATTGACTTGGCATCAATGCAAGCATGATGCACGCTGCGCACCAACCGCACACTGTGGGCACAACGGATTTCGCAAGTGAATCCATGAGACAGATGGAAAGAAGCGGGAACGGAAGTGGTTTGATGAGGTCGCTGCGCTGCAACGTTTCCTGAAATCCGGATTGCGTTAGAGCGGGCGTCATCATGGGGAGCATTAGAACCACCAGCGATGCGAACGTCGCCCACACAGTTTTGCGCTGCAAATCGTCGAGCAGCGGCAGCGCCGCGGCTGCCGTCAAAAGCAGGGCGATGGGAATGACTGCCCAAAGGAACAGGCGATATTGCAAAACAAGATCGCGCCAGACGAGAGCGGCGGACCCTTGAAGCCGGGCTTTTTGGATGATCTTCAGCGACCTTTTGGAAAGTTTGCCTTCGATGGCTGCCCGCGTCCAGATGAGATTTGTTTGTCCGGCGCGCATGGCCTCGCGGCGTTGACTTGCAGGAATGGAACGGCGTGCAGCCATATCGTAAAGATGGGGCGCTTGGGATGCGGCAAATACGAAGAGCAGAACGGAGCCGACGATGAGAATTGCAGCGGACAGAAAGGCTTGAGCGGAACCAGGATGGAGCGGCGAAAGAGCGAGATTGGCGGCCGCGGCCGCAGGAAACGCGACGATTTTCATGATGGCCGAATTGGCAAGTGCGACAAGGTGCGCGCCTGGCTGATCGGAAAAGACTGCGCGGGCGATTTCGATGCCGAGCCAAGCGATTGCGCCAAAGTATGCGGCCTCGGCAGCCACCCTTCCGACCTGGGACTGCTTGGTCGCCCTGTTGATGCAGATGCCAACAGCATAGGTGAACGCAACGGCGAACAGGGAGACAAGGAAGAATGCAACAAAAAGAGATTTGCCGATCTGCTGAACGCTTCCGGGCGGCAGGTCTTTGAAAAACGGTTCGATGCCGCGCATTCCATTGCGGCGGACAAGAAGGTAAATGAGAAGCGGAAAAAACAGTGTGAAGAAGTAATCAACGATGAAACGGTGGATCATGATGTACGCCGGCGGGACCGGGGTTGGAAACAGCACATCGGCATCGGCTGCGCGATAGTTTCCGGGCGGAGAGAACATCATGAGCGCGCGGAACATGAGGATTCCGAGGAAGAGCGCGAAGATGACGGCAAAGATGACCTGTTCGGGAGGCAGATGTATCGAGGGCGCACCGGGAGGCATGAACGGGTTGGTGCGTGAAGAGGGCTGGCGCATGAGAATCATTCCCCAATAGACGACCAGAATGATGATTCCCACGAGGCGGCCCGGGGATTTCAACGCACGGCGGATTCCGTTGATGACGGTGTGAATCGAAAGATAGAGGAGCGGCTTCATATCAAAACATCAAACGACGGGCGGCGGGCCGAAAATCGGGATTGCGGATTCGTGCTCTTCGGTGAGCCGGAGGAACACGTCTTCGAGCGTGGCTCCAGCCATGTTCGAAGCCGCTCGGAGCTGCTCCATCGTTCCTTCGGCGATTTTTTTGCCTTTTGCAAGAATGATGACGCGGTCGCAGAACCGTTCGGCGGTATCGAGCAGGTGAGTGCTGATGAGAATGGCATTGCCTGCGTCTCTTTGTTCGGTAAGTTCCACTTTGAATTCGCGTGCGCCTCGGGGGTCAATTCCGATGAGGGGCTCATCGAGAAGCAGCACGTTGGCATCGTGCACGAGCGCGCATGCGACCGCAAGTTTTTGTTTCATGCCTTTGCTGAGGGTTGCAACGAATTCATCTGCCTTTTCAAGAAGGTCGAATTTCAGAAGCAGGCGATCACCGATTCTTTCGTAACGTTCCAACCTGTTGAAACACATCGCGATGAACCGCAGATGTTCTCTGACTGTTAGTAGTTCATAAAGCGAGGGCACTTCGGGCACGAAGGCGAGTCTTTGTTTGGCCTCTCGTGGATTTTGAATCAGGTCGAAGCCGTTGATGGCGACTTGACCGGCGGAAAGCGCAAGAATTCCGGAAATGCAGCGCAAAAGGGTGGTTTTGCCAGCGCCGTTGGGCCCGAGCAGACCGACGATCTCGCCCGGATTGACCTGAAAGGAGACACCTGCGACCGCTGGGAACTCGCGATAGTATTTGTACAGTTCGTTGACCGCAAGCATGGACGGAGAGGCTATTATGACGAACATTTTTGCTTTGAGCAAGGTGGGGTACAAACTGTGCCTATGGCAGACCCGCGCGCGCTGATCGAAGACGCGTATTCGCGGCTGCGGCAGCGAGGGGGATTTTCAGAGCGGCCCGATCAGGTGCACTTGTCCTTGCTGATATCTGACTGCATCGCAGGCGGAGCATCAGGGGTGTTTGAAGCGCCAACGGGTTTGGGAAAATCGTTAGCGGCTTTGGTAACGGCGTTTGCTCACGCGATCGCAGGCAAAAAGCGCATCGCGATTTCTACCTATACGAACGTGCTGGCCGAACAGTATTGGCGAAACGAGATCAAGATTGCGGCGGGTTTGTTCGAAGAGCCGGTGCGCTGCGAGTTTTTGATCGGGCGGCAGCGATTTGCGTGCCTTAGCGCGATTGATACGACGATGCCGCGGCTTCGCGGCGCATTCATCGCACGAGCCGAGTTGGGAATTGAAACGGAGTTTCGCGAACTGATTAAAGGAAGTTCGAAACAGGTTTCTGACCTTTGGGATCGAATTGCGGCGCCGCCCATTTGCCCAGCGCGGCTTTGTCCATATTATTCGGACTGTGTTTATTACAAGCGCAGACGGGGAGCGGAGCGTGCCAACGTCGTGATTACGAACCACAGTGTGTTGATGCAAGACGCGCTGCTTAGGAAAGTGACGAACGGTTCGCAGGCGCTTCTTGGCGACTTAGATTTTGCGGTGATTGACGAGGCGCACGATCTGCCGGAAGCGGCTCGCGGGGCGTTGGAGTACGAACTGAGCGATCGCACGCTGGGGCAGTTGATCGGTTTGGCGAACCGTTTGGAGCAGGTTGCGCTGCCTGTTGCGGCGGAATCGGGGAGGATGTCGGACTGGGCGAACGCTTGCGAACAGTTTCGGTCAGAAATCAGCGAATGTCAGGTGCGGATGCACGACTATTGCATTCGTCTGCGCCGGGGCGGGATTCTTGCAGCCTCGCCAGAAAGCCTGTGGCAATCGAAGGAGGTGAGTTCTGCCGCAATTGTTGAAGCACTGCCCGAAGCGCAAACGGTTGTAACAGAAGTTGTCGAGCGCGTAAGCGGATTCATTCAAAAAGCGAAACAGTTGTGCGAATCTGTGAGCGGCGAAACGGAAGATGCCAAGCTGATGCGCGAAACAACGGCCGTTTATTTGGCGTATTTTTCCGAGTTTCGAGAACAGGCAGAGATGCTTTTTGCTCCGGCGGGAGTTTCGGTTACTCATGCGGAGAGAATGCGGACGGGCGGCGCGATTCGGCGCGCGGTGGTAGACGTTGCGCAGCCGCTGCGCGATCTGATTTGGGACCGATTGCCGGCGGCGTGCATGTCGGCGACTCTTGCGATTGATGGCGATTTCGATTGGTTTCGGCGCGTTTCGGGGATGAATCCCAGTTATCGGGAAGTGCTGCCTGTTGCATTTAATTTTGCGAAGAACGCGGCGATGTATCTGCCGCCCGCGGGAGCAGTACCCGACCCTGCGCGCGCAAGACAGGATGGGGACATGCAGTCTTATTACAAAGCGATTGCCAAGCAGGTTGGATCGGTGATTGCGCAGATGGGCGGGCGGACGCTGGTTCTGTTTCACAGCCGCGAAGAGATGGAGCGCGTGAAAGAGATTTTGGATGTGCTTGGCGGGATGAACATTCACATGCAGCGGCGCAGCGGGGCAGGACATTCCGGCAAGAAGTTTCGGGATGAAATCGAGAGTTCATTGTTTGGATTGCGGTCGTTTTGGACGGGATTTGACGCTCCGGGTGAAACGTTGTCGTGTGTGTGCATCGTTCGGATTCCGTTCGAAGTGCCCGTTGATCCTGAAAGCGTTGCGCGCAACGCTTATTTGCGGGAATGCGGAATGGATCCTTTTGTTGCGCACACCTTGCCGCAAGCAAAACTTTTGATGCGCCAGGGGGTTGGACGGCTGCTTCGCACCGATTCTGATTGCGGAGTCATTGCGATTCTCGATCCGCGCATCTGTACAAAACGGTACGGAATGGAGATTTTGGAAAACCTTCCACGTGACATTCGAACGTTTTCGAACTTTGTGGACGCGATTGCGCACGTTGGATTGGAACTGCCGCAGGCACGTTGAAAAACTCAGCGCAGCAGAACGAGGCCTCCGGTTAATCGGCCGCCATCCCAAACATAAATGCCGCAGTATTTGGCATGCGATCCGCCTTGACAGATCCAGCTGCTGCCTACGCGCTGAGGTTCGGGCAGGGCGTCGTGGCTGTGGCCGCCCAAAATGATATCGAAATACGGTGCGCGCTCGGCAAGCAGAAAATCGCGTTGAAGACCAAGATGCGAAATGCAGATCATCAGTTCACATTCGTTTCTTAATTGTTCTGCAGCGGCTGCGGCTGCTTCGATCGGGTCGGTGTTGATGAATGCGCTGACGTGCCTTGCGGCCATGTTTTGGGTGACCATCGGCACCATGACTCCAACGATTCCCACGCGATTGATTTTGAGATGTTTTGGAAGGGGAGTTTCGGGGGCGAAATCGAGTAGAGGTTTGCGCGGATTTCCGTTCCATTCGAGATTTGCGGCGAGAATCGGATGGCGGCAGCCTTTAAGTTTGCTTCGAAATCCGGCTTCGGAAATATGAAACTCACGGTTTCCGCAACTGCCGGCGGTGCAATTCAGCCGCCCGAACGCATTCCACACCGGGTCTGGATTTGTGCAGATTCCAAGATTGCCGGCGGCAACGGCATCGCCGCTGTCGAAATAGAAGTCGCACGTTTGGCGATGTTCAGCGAGTGAGCGTTCGATGTCGGGGCTCAGTTTGCCGTGAAGGTCGTTCGTGTGCAGAATGCGCAGCGGCATTCTGCGATTGTACAGAACTCAGGCTGACCGCCGCTGATGACTGGAGAGAGTTCGGCACTGCTCTCGGTATTTGTTGACGGTTCGGCGCGCCACCTTCACGCCGCGCGACTTGAGCTGCTCCGCAATTTCACGGTCAGAAAGGGGGCGGTTGGGGTTTTCGTTTTGCAAAATCTCCTCGATCATTTTTTGCACGCGAATGGCGGGCTTGAAAAACACGTCGAAAGGAACGATGTCGCCGTTGGCGATTTGCACGAACTTGCCCATGGTGGCTCGGCTTATGGTGCTTTCGTGCAGATTGACGGCCCTGGCGGCTTGCACCCGCGTTTCGCCGCGCAAGAACTTGTATGAGCCCGTTGCGATGAATGCGAGTTCTTCGTCCAACAAATGAATGGCGATTTTTCGCAACGTTTGTTTGCGCTGCTGAAGCCCTCGAATGAACATCAGCGCCCTGCCGACATATTCTTGAATGTGTTTGACTTCTTCGCCACCCGCCCGAATTGTGCCTTGTTTGATGGCGCGATATCTTTCTCGATACCAACTGTTGAGGCTGAGAAAACTGGCATCGCAGCCGCGGATTTCGATTTTGATTCCGTTTTCGTCGCGCCAAAACACGACGTCGGGTGCGGCGGCTGCTGTTTTTGAACGCGATGCGGCCGGTGTGCCCGTCGAAAACGCATCGCCCGGATAGGGAGCAAGACGAGCGATGCGAGCGAACGCTTCGGCGACCATTGTCTCTGGAACGCCGACTTTTCGCGCGATTCCTTGCGCACGCTTGGTCGGCACCGCGTCCCAATATTTTGCCACGATGAGTCTGGCCAGTTTTTCGATGTCATCTTGCGGATCGGCGAGCTGCAGAAGCAGGCACTCTTTTAGATTGTGCGCACCGACGCCGGATGGATCGCATTCTTGGAGCTTTGCGAGGACCTTTTTGGCTTGCTTGAGCGAAAAGCCAGACGTGTGTGCAATTTCCTCGATGGGCATTTCCAAATAGCCGGAGGGAGCAACGCATTCGATCATGTATCGCGCAAGCGGCTGCAATTGCGGTTCGACGGCTGGCAGCAGCTGCGCCAAAAGATGATCTTCGAGGGTTGTTGGCGCTGCGATGAACTCCGTCCAGTTCGCTGCATCGTCGGGTTCCAGCAGTTTCGGCACGTAGGCATCGAAGTCATCTTCGCGCGATTTTGTTTCGGCGGTTCGTGTGATTGTGCGGGTGAGCTCTTCTTCGGAAATCTGATCGAACTGTTCCTCGACCATTTCGAGCGCCGGGTTGTCAATGATTTCTTGCTGAACTGCTTGTTCGAGTTCGAACTGCGGAAGTTCGAGAATGCGGCTGGATAGGACGACCTTCGGATCAACACGAAGGCCCACCCGCACGTCAATTCGGGGCGTAATTGATTGGCTGTTCCGCATCCTCAAGTAGGGTTGTTGTTCCGCACCGTTGCCAGGATTGCTCCTGTTGGAAATGACGAGTTATTGCAGCAGTGAGGCCGGCAGTTTTTCGGGGATGCCAAGCGCGTGGGCGACGGTTCCGCCGATGTGCCACATGCCAAACGTGTCGCCAAGGTTGTTTTGAACAGAGTTTGAAGGCGACCAGATGCACACAGGTACGAACTCCCGCGAATGATCGGTGGAGGGGGTTGTGGGGTCGTTGCCATGATCAGCCGTTAGGATTAACAGGTCGGACTGTTTGAAGTTCTGAATTAGGCGCTGCAGAATGCGATCGAACTGTTCGATTGCGTTTGCGAAGCCTTTCGGATCGTTTCGATGCCCATAAAGCATATCAAAGTCCTCGAAGTTTGCCCAGATGAACTTTGCATCGGATTGCAATGCGTTTTCGAGCGCTTGGGCGTGTTCGGGATTGGATTGCGTGCGTTCGACCTGGCGGAAACCTCGGTGGTTGAACACTTCGGGAACCACGCCGATGCCGTAAACGGGTCCGAACGTTTCACACAAATCGTCAATTAGATTTCGCGGCGGATCGAGCGGAAAATCGCGGCGGTTTTCGGTTCGATGAAAGCCTGTTTGCGGTGTGCCTTCAAACGGACGGGCGATGACGCGGGCAACGTCGTTGGGAAACACCAGCAAGTTGCGCGCGGTTTCGCAGATGGCATAAAGTTTTTGCAATGGGTACACACTTTCGTGGCAGGCGATTTGAAACACGCTGTCGGCGCTGGTGTAAACGATCGGATATCCGGTTTTCAGGTGCGTTTCGCCGAGTTTTGCAATGATTTCGGTGCCGCTGGCGGGCATGTGACCGATTGTTTTTGTGCCGATCGCGCTTTCGAAATCCGCGATAAGGTCGAGTGGAAAACCGTTTGGGTAGGTTGGAAACGGCCGGGTGATTTTTATGCCCATCATTTCCCAATGTCCGGTAATTGTGTCTTTGCCTTTGCCGAACTCTTGCAGCCTTCCAAATGCGGCTTGCGGCTGTGCGTCGGTTGTGATTTTGGCGGCATTGAACAGTCCGAGAGATTGCAAAAGCGGTGCATTGATGCCTCCGTTCGCACGCCAAACGTTTTGAATCGTGTGCCCTTCGTTGATTCCTGTGTCGCCAAAGTCGGCTGCATCCGGCGCTGCGCCCGCTCCACAACCGTCCATGACAATGCAGATCACCCTTTCATAAATCACACGACACGTTCTCCTTTAATGTAGACCGATTCGGGTTGGATGTGCACGAACTGATAGGCGAGCTCGTCGAGATTGGCACACGGCCAGATGCAGAAGTCGGCAGGAAAGCCGGGCTCGATTTTTCCCGATTCAACTCGCAGCGCTTTTGCGGCGTTTTCGGTTGCTGCGATGAGCGCCTCGTGCGGCGAAAGACGCATTTTGTTGACTGCAAGCCCAAACGCGAAGGTCATGGAACCGATCATGCTGGTTCCCGGATTGTAGTCCGTTCCCAACGCCACGACGCATCCGGCATCAATCATTGCACGCGCGTTTGCGTAAGGTTTGTTGAGATAAAACGCCGTGCACGGCAAGACCACAGCAGCCGTATTGGATTTTGCAAGGGTTTGAAACTGCCTGCTGCCGCTTGCAAGAAGATGATCGCAACTTGCCGCACCCATTTCACAAGCAAGTTCGACTGCTCCCAACACATTGAATTCGTCGGCGTGAACCTTTGGCGTGAGACCGTGCTGGATTCCTGCTTGCATCACTTTGCGCGTTTGATGCAGGTTGAATGCGGTTTGTTCGCAAAAGCAGTCGTTGAACTTGACGCCAACCGGATGATCGGCCGCCATCGGGATCAGCTCCTGTTCAAGAAGCCGCATGTAGTTTTCGGAATTCATTTCGGGCGGGAATGCGTGCGCGCCCATGAACGTTACGATGACGTTCTGCCTAATGGACTGCTTGGCACGTTGAACGGCATCGAGTTCTTTTTTTGACGCTTCGAGCGAAAGACCATAACTCGCTTTGATTTCGATGGTTGTGGTGCCGTTTTTGAGCATTGTTTCGGCTCGTGCGATTACGGATTCGGCAAGTTCGTTGATCGTTGCGCTGCGGGTTTGCTGCATCGTTTTGAGAATTCCGCCGCCTTGTTTGGCTATTTGCAAGTAGTCAACACCTGCGCACCTTTGCACATATTCGTCGGCGCGGCTTCCGGCCCACACAAGATGGGTGTGACAATCCACAAACCCGGGCGTGAGAAGGCGGCCGTTCAGGTTGAGTTCATCGGCGTTTTCGATGGGCTTGCAAAACAACCCGTTTGCAACGCCGATGGAGTTCGATCCGTTGAGGCCGACGATGTTAAACGGCTCGTGCATCAGTTTTCGGTTCGAATGCGATCCACATTAATGTGTCCCCAAGGCCCAAGTTCGCGATCAACGATTCTGATTTTGAGCATTCGATTGCCGAAGCGGGATATGTCCCATTTGACTTCGCGCATCTTTTCATCGTTTTGGCCGCGGGCTTGCAAAAGTATTTCGTTTGTACCCGCGTCCACAAGCGCCAAATA
The DNA here is from genome assembly GCA_021324165.1 of Armatimonadota bacterium. Lineage (GTDB taxonomy): Bacteria > Armatimonadota > Fimbriimonadia > Fimbriimonadales > ATM1 > JAJPJR01. The sequence goes on along the minus strand of JAJPJR010000035.1, from coordinate 38,985 downwards.
GGTCCGGCTTCCGGAGCCGCCCCCAATGAGAAAAGCGAGATGAGGTTTCGTTGAAAAGAAGCACGGAGATTCGATTTCGCAGGTGAATGAGTCGTCGTAGCCGCCCAAACCGTCTTCGCAAGTGCCGATAAACCGACTGCCGCTTGCGCCGAAATCCCTTCTTTTTGATTCGGTCGTCATGGAAGGGATGTTGCCTTTGCACGTCCACCCTTCGGGGTTGTCGAAGTTCCATTCTGGATCAATCACGAAGTGGAGCATTTTGTCGGTTACGGCGCCGCCTTGCCGCAAACGAAGGCGCAGGCGATATTCGCGCAACGAAGAAAGCGGAAACCGAACAGGCGCGATCCCAGACGTTTCGATGGGAAAACTGCTCATGTCCAAAGAATCGTCATTCGTGCACAAGATTTCAAGCGTCGCGGGCCCCGATGCGAACGCATTCAGGTTGCCAACAACAGCGTTGGATTCCAATCGCAGCCGGAGATTGGATACGCCCATTTCCTGCCGGGCCGTTACGCTCTTTCCATTGAACTGGCATTGGAAAGTGCTAAGCCACGGCGCGGGAAGCAGATTGATCGGTGTGATGAGCGACCAAGAACCGCCTTGTTTCACCGGCACCACCGCGTCAATTCCGATTGCGCTGCGCGCGTTTTTGAATGCGTAGGCGCTTCCATATTTGGTAAGAAGATATGCGGCGCTCGCGAGGCCGCTGCCTTCTCCCCAATCGAATCCGGTTCTGCCTGCTTGATGATCCGATCCGCCGTGCGCAACGTTTTCGGGCTGAAGTCCGAGCGGGTAGTTCGGTTCTGGATATAGATTGTTGCGCTCGTGCAGTGGATGATTAATCAGCGTCATCGCCGCACGCACAGCCGCCACACCGCGCTCGCAATATTCAGGCTGTTGAAGCAAAACTCCCCATTCGAAATTTGTAACTCCAAACTGCGCCTGCCGCGCATCCAGGTGTTCGCCGTCGCTGTTTTGTACGCCGAAACCGCCAAACGTGTAGGCCGATGTAATCCACGGCGGCGACCAAATGTTTTGATAGGCGTTCATCATGTCGAGCGCCATCAATCCGTAGGTTTTATATTTTTCATCGCGGGTGGTTTCAAACAGCATTCGCATCGCCTCGGCGCACCATTGCATGCACAGCGTGTTTTGCGGAAGAAGCCTTGTGTGCACATCGCGCATCGGTTCGTCTTCGTCTAAACACGGCTTTGGCGAGCAGCTGAAAAACGTTTCGAAGTCGTAATATTTCTGTTGGCGTATCACCGACGCAATCAAGAATCCGCCTGCTCTTTTGGCCGAATTCAGCCATTTATCGTTCGGTTCGATTTCGTTCCACATGAGCAGAAACCATGCGGGAAGCGCCGATGATGCGGAAGCAGAAAGTTCGTGAACGGGTTGAAAATCTTTTGTCATCCATGCCGGATAGGCGCCGCTGGATGCCTGGTGTTCAACAAAAAACGAGGCGAGATTTCTGCACACCCTTTTTATGTCACCGCTTCTTTGGTTGAATTTCAACCACTCGATCAACCAGATGCCTTTCCAAGCCATGGATGGAAGATCGTAATACGCATCGGCACGAGGTTTGACCAGGCATCCGATCCATTCATGCGTGCGCGAATCATAGGTCGTTGGAAACGCGCCGCGGTCAACCGGAGCGGCCAGCGCCAAGTTGAGCATTTTGTCGGCTTTGTCAATCCAATCGGGATTGTTCAGCCGCTCTCCGAACGCGCGCATGCCCCACGCAGAGCGAAGATTATTAAACCAGCACTGCCACGACACCCAGCCGCGCTCGAATCCCCAGCCTGCGCAGATGCCTCCGCAGTCATGATCGCCGATTTTTTGTTCAAACCATCCGAGGGTGTTCGATCCATACTTTTCGGCAAACGCCGCAGGGTAGCAGACTTTTGCATACTCATCCCACGGCATCACTTGGGGCAGAACTTTTCGAAAGTTGCGCGAACCGTACTGATGCCAAAGCCGTGCGATGGGCCACGCATAAGCCGCAAACGGAGCGGCTTGCGCTGTGGGCAGAAGCGTGTAGGCAAATGCGATTTTCTTTGGAAGCGACCGCGCGGCCGGTTTTCGGACGAAGTACACGTGTCCGGCCAGTTGGTAGTTGCAAAACCCGAACGCGATGATCGGCGCATCTATCACACCGTTCTTGCAATCTAAATCAAGAATTGTGGGCATTGCGCGATTGGATTGCAATGTGTCGAGGCTTGGCACCAAACTGACGGCGATCTCGCGCGTTTGCACGTTCACGAACGGCGCGCGGAACGTGTGATCGCCAATCACATTTTCTTGTCCCGGACGAAGCTGCGGCGCAAACGTGGCATCGGGATGATGATATTTGGATTGCGCCTGACCATCGGGAACGAACGCGTAGGCGCTGAGCATCTGCTGCAGCTTGGGGGAACTCGCATGGCATTCTGCGGCAATGCGGACGTCGAGCCCTAACCCGTCTTGAGTGAGCGAAACAGTTTTTGTGATTGTGAATCCTTGGAGCGTAGAACGGAGGATCAGTTTTCGGTCTGCCGCACGTGCCGAACTGAATTTCAAACTCGGCGGCGATTCATACAGCCCTGTGCCGCCCACAATCAGCGCCGAATTGCGCGGGTTCGTGACGAGAGACTGCACCAGACCGCTTGTCGGTGATGCGCAAACCAGTCGAAAGCGGCCTTGCGCGTCTTTGGCTTCGATTTTTTCGACCCATTCGCCGCCCTGTTTTGCTGCCGTGTATCGAACGGTGCTCGATTCGAGCGTTAGGGGATGCTGATTTTCTGAGCCCATCAGTTCCGCAATCGCGATCAATGCCACAAACATTTTAGCGCGAGGTTACCCCTTTATCCGAAAGAATTCGAAATAAATCCAACCGATCAGCACGCAAAGCCACACTCCCGCAATCAGCAGCGGCCACTGCAGCCAGCACCGTGTATCGCGTTTTCCAAAAACAAAAGCCAGCACATAGAACACGGCGGCGAGCAGCGCGGCGATCGGCAGGGTAAAGCGCTGCGCAATCAGTGCGAACGTCGCGATTTTGCAAAACGTGAATGCGAGCGATTCTAAACGCGCGCCCGTTTTGATTTCAGAAGTCATCTTTTTCCTCCGCGGGAAACTCTTACGGCAAGAACTATGAAAACCACGGCAAGGAGTAAGCCGCCGACGACAAACAGCAGCGCAGAAACGCCGTCGCCGCTTGCAGCAAACAGACCCATGCACAGTCCAAACGCGCCGAGGCCGAGTCCAGCGAGAATCAAAAATGCCGTAATTAATCCCGACACAACGGGATTGGAATAGTTTGTCCGCAGTCGTGGAATCGGCGGCGGCCCGGCTTCGATCAGCCTTTGACCGCATGCAGGGCACACAGTCTCTGATTGTGAAACTTCCGTTCGGCAGCGGGGGCACCTTATGTGCGTCAAAAGTTTGCGGCCTCCGGTTGAATCTTTTTGGAACGAGTTCGAACGCAGATGATGCTGATTGATCCTAAGGCAGCAGCAATGCAAACCCATTGCGCAAGACTAAGGGAAAGAGCGACTCGCTGCGAATCGCGAAAGAACTCCAGAATAAATCGCGTTGCCGAATAAAAAAGAAGGAACAAAGGAAACGCGATATCGGGACGGCTGTGGCGAAGAAACAACAAAACGGCAAAAAACAGCAGCATCGCCGCGCCCGCGGAATATAGTTGTGCGGGATGTCTGCGCGCTCCGTGCTGAAACACCGCCCAAGCGACGTTCGTGGGCGAACCGAAGCAGCATCCGTTGACGAAACAGCCGAGCCTGCCGATGGTTTCACCCGCTGGAATGGCCAGCGCGAATGCGGCGCCCGATTGAACGTCAACGTGCAAGCGGCGTTTGTAAAGTTCGGCACCGAGCCACCCGAAAAGAATCCCTCCCAAGATCGTCCGGCCTGATTCGACGAGGCTGAGCAGTTCGGCATCGGCGCGGTGCGGCGCGGTGATCGCCCATTGCGAAAGTTTGGCTCCGATCACACCGCAAAACACGGAAACAGCCGCAAAAGGCAGCGCATGCTTGCGGCCGTTCGGAGTCGCAGCCAGCACGATGATGAAAACCGAAATACCTGTGACGAATCCAAGCGCAGTAAGAAGCGATCCGTTCATTGCGTTATGCAGCGCCGGCTCCGTCATCGCGCGCATCGGAAAACAGCCATCGCCAGCAGAACGAGTACCTTTTTGGGTTTTGTTCGAACGTTCCGGTGTGCACGCAGCATTGCCTGATTCGCGCTTCGTGCATTGTGTGATGATCCATAAACATTTTGGCTGTGATGCGAAACGTGCTGTCGGCGAACGATTCGATGGGAGTCGGATTCTTGCTGAATTTCGACCACAATCCGCCCAGCAGTTCCGATACGCCCGGAATGCATCCGCACATTCTTATCAGGTCGAGACCGAGCTGCGCTGAGCTGGTTTTCTGTTGTTCGGACAGCACGCGCTGAATCACGCCTTCTTTTAGAAGTTCACGCACCGAGCTGGATGCCAATTCGAAACTGATGGTGTTGGCAACCAGATGAATCCAGTTTTTCAGCTCGTCGCGGCCGATGAGGGCTGGCAAAGATTTCCAAGAGCCGTCAGCGGACTTGATGAAATAGGTGATGTCGCAGCAGTCGCGATGGCTGCATGGAAGCGGAATAAAATCGGATGAGGAGATGACGCCGTTGGTTTGTGATTCGAGCCTGCGAAGAACTCCAGTAGGGGTGCAGCGATCCATCGGATCGAATTTTGGAACCCGGCCCGATCCGAACATCGGCTGAATCGCGAGTCCTGCGCACTTTGGCGTTTCCAATCCGAACATCGCGATCTTTCCGATCTCGTCATCGTTTGTGCCTTTTTGAACGGTGGCGACCAGCGTGAAGTAAACGCCGGCCTCCGTCAGGTGTTTCACCGCGGCGAGTTTTTCCGACGCCAATGCCTCTCCGCGCAAACGGATGTACGTTTCGTCGCGGAAACCATCGAACTGCAAGTAGATTTCGACGCGCTGCTTGTGCCTGCTCAAGAATTCAACGAATGCCGCATCTCGGGCGATTCTTCGGCCGTTTGTGTTGATTAGAATGCGCGTGATGTTCAGCGGAAAAAGCGCTTCCAAAAGCCCGCACAAATCTTTGCGGATCGTCGGTTCGCCACCCGAGATCATCAATACACCAAGGTGACCGCCCTCTCGTTCGATCACTTGCTTTACGGTGTTGAGAATGGATCCGATGGATGGAAGTTTGTGATCAACGCCGGGTTTAGCAGATGCGTAGCATGCAGGGCATTCCAAGTTGCACGTTTCGATCACGTTCAGCAGGAGAATGCACGTGTGCTGACCGTGGGATGCAGGCAGTCCGTTGCGATAGGCATGAGGAAAACCGCCGATGTTATCGGAACGGTCGGCAACGATTTGAGATGTCGGAGTGCTCCAACCGATTCGTGAGCGCCAAATCTGCGCATCCTCTTCGTATAAAGATTCCGTCTCTCCGTGAACCTCGCAAAACCTTCGCATCCAAACTTTGCCATCGTGGGTTACGAGCATTCCGTCTTTGAACACCCCGGGTTCATCGGAACGGATCGGCCGCTCGTCGAAGCAATGAGGGCAGACCGTTGTGGTGTACTCTTCGATCAGATAATCGCGCGCCTTCATTTATCCAATTCCGGAGGCTTGTTGGCTTCGATTTGTTGTGATGGCGAAGCAGGCTGCGCCGACGGTTTTGCCTTATTCGATAAAGCGATGATGATCGCAATGATCACGATCGCTGCGATCACTGAAATCAAGATGACGGGAGAAAACAGTCCGCCCGATCGGTCTTTGCCGTCGGCGATCGCCTTTCTCAGCTGCGTGAGTTTTGCCTGCACCGACGGCAAGCCGGGTGACAGTTTGTCGGCCTCTTCAACTTTTGCCAAAGCGTTTTTAAAGTGTTCTTGTGATTCCTCTATGACTGCTTCCCGATACAGACTTGTGAATTTGCTTTCCGATGGCGAAACGTTGGCCGCGGTGATGAATTCACGGGCGACTGAGGTTGGAACAACGAAGTTCATTCCAGGTATTTCGGCGCCCGTTTCGGGATCGGCGGTGCCAAATGTAGCCAGCCCGATGACGCTGCCGGTTTCATCAATGGTGGGACCGCCGCTGTTTCCGTGGGTCATCGCGGCGTCGGTTTGAAACACTGAAAAGCCCTCTTTGGAATGTTTTTTTGCGCTCACGATTCCGGTCGTGAAGGTGGGTTCCACTTCGCTTGCTTCCGAGAGCATCGGATGAAATGTGGCTGCGGCAGGAAACCCGATCACATAGAGCCGGCTGCCGGTTGTAAGACCGGAGTCGTCTCCGATTGGAAGCGTTGGAAGATCGTGACCCGCAATTTTCAGCACTGCCACATCTTTTCCAGGGATTCGGTCTCCGGCGGCTTTGAGCTGCGCTTCGACTTTCGTCGGCGTGTTCACTCCTTCGTCTCCGTGCCCAAACACGGCATACATGTGCGATTCGACATCCGAAAGCCGCATGTAATAAGCAAGGAACGTCGCATCGGCTTTTTTCAGCCGCTCGAGCAGATCGCTCGAAACCATGTTGGCGATCTCGGGAGTTACGCGGAAGAACTCGTCAATGTCTTCTTGCAAGAACTTGGTAAGCGCTTGGGTGGCGATTCCTTCTTTGAGTTCCGCATCGTCGGGCTTTACTACGTGCGCATTTGTAATGATCGCTCCATCGGGAGAGATAACGAATCCTGAACCCAGCGCAGAGACCGAAACGTCCTGCTCGCGGATTCCCGTGCCGGGAACGAAATATTCCAGCGGTTTCGCAGCCATATCTTCCAACAGTGCGATCATCAGTTGTTCGCGCGAAATCTGCTGACCCGATGCCAAAGCGTTCTGAATTTGGGTTTGAACCTCGGCCATTTTGGTTTGAGAAACTTCGGCCGTCGGCATGGTTGCGCGAGCCGAATAGTCAACTTGAATCAGAACCGTCGCCGGTTTGGCAAGATCGGCGATCTGACTTTCGGTGAGTTTCACCTGTTTAGGGCCGCCGCAGGCGACTGGGAACAATGTGATCGCAGCGATGGCCGCGAATTGAGATATCCGTTTCATCTCTCCTCCTGTTTTTTGCCTGGGATTTTCACTCCCAGCGCCTGCGCCGTGCGTTGCGCAAGTTCATAACCGGCATCTGCATGGCGGATCACGCCCGTGGCCGGGTCGGAATTAAGGACGCGCCGCAGCCGAGTTTCGGATTCCCGAGTTCCATCGGCCACAATCACCATTCCGGCATGTTGAGAGAACCCCATCCCAACGCCGCCGCCGTGATGCACCGACACCCATGAAGCGCCGTTGACCGCATTGATGAGCGCGTTCAAGAACACCCAGTCGCTGATCGCGTCGCTTCCGTCTTTCATCGCTTCGGTTTCGCGGTTCGGCGACGCCACCGATCCCGCATCCAGATGATCGCGACCGATCACGATGGGCGCCCGCACCCTGCCGCGGGAAACCAGATCGTTGATGATGCACCCAAGTTTTTCGCGATCTCCCAAGCCAAGCCAGCAGATGCGCGCAGGAAGTCCTTGAAACTTCACTTTTTTGGAAGCGTGCTCGATCCAGTTGCAAAGAGGTTCATCGTGAGCGAACTCTTGAAGAATCGCTTCGTCAATTGCAGCGATGTCTTGCGCATCGCCCGAAAGCGCCGCCCATCGGAACGGGCCTTTGCCAACGCAGAACAGCGGCCGAATGTACGCCGGAACGAATCCGGGAAAATCGAACGCGTTCGCGATGCCGTTCTCGAAGGCCGCTTGGCGGATGTTGTTCCCATAGTCGAACGTCTCGGCTCCGCGCTTTTGAAGTTCGAGCATCGCGCTCACATGTTCGCAGATCGCTCGGTTGGCTTCGGCAAGGTACGCCTTCGGGTCTTCCTTTCTCAATTCCGCTGCCGCCTTGAGAGTAAATCCGTTTGGAATGTAGCCGTTCAACACATCGTGAGCGCTGGTTTGATCGGTCAAAACGTCGGGCGTCACGTTCATCTTGACCAACGCGGGAACGATGTCGGCCGCGTTCGCGCACAGGCCAACCGACAGAGGGCGTTTTTTCGCAACCGCATCGCGGCAAAGCACCAACGATTGGTCCAATGAATCAGTCTTGATGTCGAGGTATCCCGTTTGCAGCCGCTTGTCAATCCTCGCTTCGTCCACTTCGATGCACAGCGCAACGCCGCCGTTCATGGTGATGGCGAGCGGCTGCGCTCCACCCATGCCGCCTAAGCCGGAAGTCACCACCAGCCGACCCGCGAGCGATCCGCCAAACAGTTTTTTAGCAATCGCTGCAAACGTTTCATAAGTGCCTTGGAGAATGCCTTGACTGCCGATGTAGATCCAGGAACCGGCGGTCATCTGCCCAAACATGATGAGCCCTTTTCTGTCAAGTTCGCGAAACGTTTCCCAATCAGCCCATTTCGGAACCAGATTGCTGTTTGCAATCAGCACGCGTGGCGCATCGGAATGCGAAGGCAAAACGCCCACCGCCTTGCCGCTTTGCACCAAAAGCGTTTCGTCGGATTCAAGATCGAGCAGGCTTCGCACGATCGTTTTGAAGCAGTCCCAGTTGCGGGCGGCCTTGCCGATCCCGCCATAAACAACCAGCTGCAAAGGGTTTTCTGCGACCTCGGGGTCAAGGTTGTTCAGAAGCATTCTCAGAGCGGCTTCCTGCACCCAGCCTTTGCAGTTGAGTTCTGTTCCACGCGGCGCAGATACCGGTATCGGCCCGTCAGATGATAGGATGTCTTCGAGAAGAGTGCCGATGGCCCGCATACCGCGATTATACGTTTCGGACTGCCGCCTGCCGCTTCTCATGGCGGCCGCGCTCGGTTTTTGGCTCAATTTGGGCTTGGGGTGCGTGAACCCGAAAACCGGGGGCAAAACGATTCTGCGTGTGGCCACCTGGGGCGGAGCCGGCGATGACAGCGAGTTCGTGAAAACCGTCCGCCGCCTTCGGCAGGAGTTCGAAAAGCAGAATCCGGGCGTTGAAGTCCGCGAAGAGGGGATTCCGGGCCCGGGCGAATATGTGAAAAAACTTTTGCAAAGTTTTGTTGCGGGCACCGAACCGGACATCATTACGCTGGATGCCTCAAGTGCAGCCGTGTTTATTGACAACGACGTTTTGTTGGATCTCGCGCCGTTGATTGCCGCCGATTCCGAATTCAATCTAAACGATTTTTATGAGAACGTGGTGGACATCGCACGGCGCGGCAGCAGACTGTATGCGATTCCTGGAGATTTTACGCCGATTGTGATGTATTACAACAAGCGGATGTTTGATGATGCTGGAGTGCCGTATCCTAAGGCGGGCTGGACGTTCGAAGATTTCGCAAATGCTGCAAAACGGCTGACCAAACCCGGTCAATTTGGTTTTAAATTCGTGAACTGGATGCCAGGATGGATTACATGGATGTGGAATGAAGGCGGCGATGTGCTGAGTCCGAACGGGGATCGGGCCGCGGGCTTTCTTGATTCAGAGCGATGTCAACGCGCGGCTGAATTCCTGCGCAGTTTGGTTTCGGTTTGGAAAGTTGCGCCTTCGCTGAGTCAATCTGCGGCGGCGGGTGTTGACCTTTTTGCAAACGGCCAGGCCGCGATGGAGGTGAGCGGTCACTGGGCGATGATCGGATACAAAAACTCGCCAAAAGGCCCTGACGGCAGGCCGCTTCTTCGCATCGAAGACGTGGGCGTTGCGCCTTTGCCATCGAACATCGGAAAGTCGGTTACCGTAATGTATGAAGCAGGTTTTGCGATCGGCAAAAACTGCAAACATCGTGAACTTGCTTGGAAATATATCAAGTTTATGACCAGCCACCGAGTTCAGAGCGAATACAACGCTACTGGCATCGCGGTTTGTGCGCGAAAGGATGTGAGTCAGGAACGCGCCGCCGATGAACGCGAAAGAATGTTCTTGGCACTGATTCCAACAGCCCGCGCTCCGTGGGGCGCAAAGGTGGAAGGATATGAAACCGTGGAACGCGCAGGCGAGACCGCGATGAACGCCATCATCACGGGGTCGAAGTCGGCGGCGGATGCCCTGGCGGAAGCCGCCAGAAAAATTGACAAGGACTTTTCGCGCCGATGAAAAAAAGTTGGGCGGGTTATCTGTTCTTGGCTCCCGCTGCGCTGCACCTGTTTGTGTTTGCTCTTCTGCCGATCGGATACGCGTTGTTTTTGAGCGTTTTCAAGTGGGATGTTCTGAAGCCCAACAAACCTTTCATCGGAGCCAAGAATTACGTTGATACTCTTACTGATTCCGCGTTTTGGAACGCGATGTGGAACTCGACGAAGTTCGCGCTTGTTTCGGTTCCTGCCGGGCTCGCCGTGGCGCTGTTTGTGGCGGTTTTGGTAACGCAGCGATTGCGCGGCATGGCGTTTTTCAGGACGGTCTTTTACATTCCTGCCGTGAGTTCGGGAGTTGCGATTTCGATTCTTTGGATTTATATCTATCTTCCGACGTCGGGGCTCATTGCGTCGCTGATTCAGATGCTAAACGCAGGCATTGCCAAAGCCAATCAGTTATTGCACATTTCGTTGTCTTTGCTGCCCACAGACATTGACTTCTTAAATGACAAGGCGTGGGCATTGTGGGCGCTGGCGTTCATGAGCATCTGGACAGGGCTGGGCCCGCGCATGGTGTTGTTTTCGGCAGGCTTGCTTGGCATCCCGCGGCCATTATATGAAGCGGCAGAACTGGACGGCGCATCGCGATGGCAATGTTTCAAACAGATCACACTGCCGATGCTCACGCCAACAACGTTTTTTGTTCTGATCACCTCGACGATCGGCGCCTTCCAACTGTTCACACCGGTGTATATGATGACGCAGGGCAATCCCGAAGATTCCACCAGAGTAATCGGTTATCACATTTATGAAGAAGCGTGGTCGCGTTTTCATGTGGGTCTTGCCTCCGCCCAATCGTTCGTTTTGATGGTTCCGCTGTTTTTCATCGCGCTGATGCAGGAACGGTTTATGCGGCGAAGGCTCGAGGGGTTTTCGATTCAATGAAACTCTTCAGGGCATTGGGCAGTTATCTGCTTCTTTCGGCGCTGGCGGCGTTTTTGGCTGCGCCGTTCGTGTGGATGCTGTTGGTGTCGCTTCACCCTTCAAAGGCGCCCATTCCTACAATCGAGCGAGTTGTGCCGACGCGATTTGAAGAAGGTCACAAGGTTTTTGATCCGCATTTCGAAAACTATAAGACCGTGCTGTTTGATTCCGGATTGCCGGTGCCGATCTTTCTTTTGAACACGGTCTTTGTTACGGCATGCACCGTTTGTCTTGTTCTGCTTTTCACCTCAATGGCTGCCTATGGGCTGACGCGTCTGCGATTCGCAGGCCGAGAGACGTTTTTTCGAATGTTCTGGCTTTCGATGATGTTCGTCGGCCCCGTGCTCCAAATTCCCGTTTACCTGATTGTCCGTTCGCTTGGCTGGCTGGATTCTTATTATGCATTGATTGTGCCTGGCGCGAGCAGTGCGTTTTGTGTGTTTCTGCTTCGGCAGTTTTTCATTCAAATCCCGTTCGATATTGATGAGGCTGCCCGGCTCGACGGCGCATCTGAATTTAGGATCTATTGGAAACTCATTCTTCCGCTGGCAAAGCCCGCACTTGCGACTGTGGCTGCTTTCACATTCATTGCAACTTGGACGGATTTCTTTTGGCCCCTTTTGGCAACCAATTCGCTTTACATGCGAACGCTCGAGGTCGGGTTGTCGGTATTCAAAAACTCCTATGGCGGCAACAACTGGCCGATGCAGATGGCTGCCACCGTGATTGTTATGGTGCCGGTTTTGGCAGTATTCTTGTACGCGCAAAGGTATTTTGTAAGGGGCATCATTCTGGGCAGCACAAAATAGGAGGCACAATGATAACAGTCGGCACGGTTATACTGATGGCAATGCAAAAGCAGGCGATTGATTTGAAACCTGGCATGGTCATTGATCGCACATGCACAATCAGGCGCCGAACTTATTCGCTGCCATCGGGCGACGATGCGGGAACAACCGGCGCAATCATGATCTCGGGCAACGGAATCGTTGTGGATTTCGACGGTGCGGTTTTAATGGGCACCCCGATTTCTGCACTGCCCAATGAACGGAAAGGCACCGCCATTGTCGTGAAGGGCCGCGGAATCACAATTAAAAACGCGGTGATCCGAGGCTACAAAATCGGCATCATCGCGCGGAACTGCCCAGGAATCAAAATCCTGAACTGCGATCTTTCGTACAACTGGAAGCAGCATCTTTTGAGCAATCTTGAAAGGGAGGACTTGAGCGACTGGCTGTCCTATCATCACAATGAAAACGATGAATGGTTGAGGTACGGCTGCGGCGCGTATCTGCGCAAGTGCGACGGATTCGAAGTGAAAGGCATGACCTGCACCGGCGGCCAAAACGGCCTGATGCTGATGGAGTGCAACAAAGGCAAAGTTTGGAACTGCGATCTTTCGTTTTTGTCGGGCTGCGGGCTCGCGATGTATCTTTCAAGCGACAATCAGATCATGCACAACAAAATTGATTGGTGCGTGAGGGGATACAGCCACGGAGTTTACAATCGCGGACAAGATTCGGCGGGCATCATCATTTATGAGCAGTCGAGCCGAAACGTTTTCGCTTTCAATTCGGCCACGCATGGCGGAGACGGATTTTTCCTGTGGGCAGGGCAATCCACCATGGATACGGGCCAAGGCGGATGCAACGACAATCTGCTCTATGGAAACGATTTCAGCGGAGCGCCCGCGAACGGAATTGAAATGACGTTCAGCCGCAATACCGTCGTTAACAACCTGATGGATGAATGCTGGCACGGCATTTGGGGCGGCTATAGTTACGATTCGAAAATCATCGGCAACTGTTTCTCAACAAGCGACGAGCATATCGCCATCGAACACGGCATGAACAACGCCATCAGCGATAACCTGTTCATTGGAGGGTCAATCGGTATCAATTTGTGGTGGGACAAAGTTTCGGATGAAAGCTGGGGATATCCCAAAAAGAGGGACACCCGCAGTTTAAACAACTTTATTGCCAGGAACAGTTTTGCTGGCGTAAAAGTGCCGATATCGCTAAGAAACACTCAAAAAACACGCATCGAAGACAATTTGTTCTGCGACGATGTGAACCCCGTCGCCGCCGCAGGAGACTTTGCTTCAACCGAATTCATCGGAAACACCGTGCACGGAGCCGTCAAGCCGCTCGCGGGCATCGCAACGAGCCAAAACCGATGGCTGGCAACAGATCAGGCGCCAAAACCCCAAGCCAAATGGGACCCGTTTCACCCGGTGTTCGAAGCGTCGAAGCCGTATGCAGTTGCCCAGTTGAAAGGCGGCATGGATCCGTTCATCAAGCCCGGACAGATTCGAGGCCGCAAATACATTTTGGTAAACGAGTGGGGACCGGTTGATTTCAAATCGCCCGTGCTGTGGCCGCGCGGAACAGAACGGAAACCTGACTCAAAAGGCCAAATGCAGGAATGGCATAAGTTTGAAATCGTCGGCCCGAAAGGAGCCTGGCGTGTGAAACAGATGCGCGGAATTCAGCAGGTTTCGGTCGAGCATGGGCAGGCGCCGGGATTCATTTCGATTCTGCCAAGTCGAGGGGCCGCAACCGACCTGTTTCTTCAGCTTGAATTCACGGGCGATGCGATTGTAACACCGCTTGGCGAAAAGATCCCAAAAGGCAAGCCGTATCTTTTTTCTTATTCGGAGTTCTTCGCGCCGATTGACTGGAAAGTTGAATGGTTCAAATGGGATGATGCCACCGATCCACGCAAAAACCTCGATGCGTTTGAAGCGCTGTTGAAAACCAACCCGATCAAAAGAGAAACGGCCGATCGCCTGAATTATGAATGGGGAGGAGCGATCGGCGAGGGACTCCCTGGCGACTACTTCGCCACCCATGCGGTTGGCGAGTTCGAAGTTCCCAAAGGGACGTATGTTCTCGAATTCGTTGCCGATGACGGCATCCGCGCATGGCTCGATGGAAAACTGATTCTGGACGAATGGCATTGGCAGCCGCCGACTCCGTATTCGCGCACCGTTGAACTGGGCGGCAAACACCGCATCGAAATCCAGCATTTCGAAATTGACGGATATGCCGCGCTGAAAATGAGCCTGAAGCCGAAGCGTTAGCGGCCTGTTGCGCGCAGCCGGTTCGCCGCGCGTTCCAGCGAAGCGGTCGCGCGCGAAAGGTTCACATCTTGGCTCTTTTCGGCGAGGCGTGCTTTTGCGCGTTCCAACGCTTTCATCGCACGCTCAACGTCAATCTCCTCGACGCGCTCGGCGGCATCCGCAAGCACGATCACCTTCGAACCGTCGGTTTCCAAAAACCCTCCGGAAATCGCAACCTTCTGCTCATGACCCCCTGCGTCATTGAACAATACGATGCCTGGCTTCAGACTGGTCAGGAACGGTTCGTGCCCTGCCAAGACGCCGAAATATCCGTGTTTGCCGGGCGCGATGATCATGTCCGAAACTTCGGCAACCAGGGTGCGGTCTGCCGAAACCACCGAAAGATCGAAAGTTTTCGCCACGCTTTACACCGCCGCCAGCTGCTTGGCTTTGGCTTCCACGTCTTCCAAGCCGCCGCACATATAAAACGCTTGTTCGGGATATTCGTCGTATTTGCCCGAAAGAATCTCTTTGAAACTTGCGACCGTTTCGCCCACTTTTACGAACCTTCCCGGCGTGCCGGTGAACTGTTCGGCAACGAAGTTCGGCTGCGAAAGAAACTTTTCGATTCTGCGCGCCCGGGCGACCACCGTCTTGTCCTCGTCGGAAACTTCGTCAATTCCCAAAATCGCGATGATGTCTTGCAGTTCGCGGTAGCGCTGCAAAATCTGCTGCGTTTGGCGCGCAACTTCATAATGATCACTGCCAACGATGCGCGGATCGAGGTTTTTGGAAGTCGAAACCAACGGGTCAACTGCCGGATAAATTCCCTTTTCCGAAATCCGCCTCTCAAGATAAACATACGCATCCAAGTGGCTGAACGTTGTGGCGGGTGCCGGATCGGTCGGGTCATCGGCCGGCACATAGATCGCCTGCACCGAAGTAATCGAGCCTTTGGTCGTCGAGGTGATCCGTTCTTGCAGCGCACCCATTTCGGTTGCCAAAGTCGGCTGATATCCGACCGCGCTCGGCATGCGCCCCAACAGCGCCGAAACTTCAGAACCCGCCTGAACGAAGCGGAAAATGTTGTCAATGAAAATCAACACGTCGCTGCCGATTTCATCGCGGAAATATTCGGCCATGGTGAGTGCCGAAAGCGCCACGCGAAGCCTTGCGCCCGGCGGTTCGTTCATCTGTCCAAACACCATCGCCATTTTGTCAATCACGCGAAGTTCTTGGCCCGATTTGTCTTTGAACTTCGTGTGCTGCATCTCCAGCCACAGGTCGTTGCCTTCTCTTGTACGCTCTCCCACACCCGCAAACATCGAAACGCCGGCGGCTTCCACCGCAATGTTGCGGATCAACTCCTGTATCAGAACCGTTTTTCCAAGACCCGCGCCGCCGAACAACCCGATCTTGCCGCCTTTGTTGAACGGAACCAGCAGGTCAATCACCTTCAACCCGGTTTCCAAAATCTCGGTCTTAACGTTCTGATCTTCGAAACTCGGAGCGGGACGATGAATTGGAAGATACTGCTTGGCGTTTGCCGGGCCCAGTTCGTCAATCGGCTCGCCCAACAGGTTGAACACCCTACCGAGAGTTTCATTGCCGACCGGCACCGAAATCGGCGCGCCGGTGTCTTCGGCTTCCATTCCGCGAACTAATCCGTCGGTCGTCGAAAGCGCGATGCACCGAACCAGATCGTCACCCAAATGCTGCGCGACTTCGCACGTCAAATCGATCTTCTTGTCTGGATTAACAATTTTGATTGCGTTGTAGATTTCGGGCAGATGACCTGATGCAAACCGCACGTCTACAACCGGACCAAGAACTTGAACGATGGTGCCTTTTTCGGCCATGAAAGAGATGATGCCTCCGACAGAAATTCGGGCCTCCAAAATGCGTCTTAAGGCCCGGAAATCAGTTTACCCTCTTCAGTTGGAAGGCGGCTCAGGAACTTTCAGTTTTTCGAACTCGCCGGGCCCCGGCGGAAGATGGTAAGTGGTGCCCGTGGTGAACCATGGGCGTTTCTCGCTGTCGTCCACTTGAATCGAACCCGTCGAGCCGGTGCGCTCAGAAAACTCGCCGAAAAGCATCGCCAACCCGGCTCCGTGCCACGTGCAGTTCAGGTCGCCACCAAACCAGTTCAGCCGCCTCCACTTGCCGTCCAAAACCAGTTTTGCGGGCCGCCCCTGAGCATCCAAGGCGGCAAACCACACCTGCCGGCCCCATTTGTCCCACTCCTTTTTCACTCTGCCCGTGACCGTCAGGGTCGAGCCCTGGAAGTCGCTGATCAGCAGCGTTCCCCGAAACGTGAGCTCCACATGGCCCTCTCCCTCGCACCAGAAACTGCCGATGTCGCTCTGCAGGCGCATGGTGGCGTACTTCTTGGCCGGGGGGTTAGGTTTTGGGCTGCCTTGCGCCCTAAGCAGTCCGACCGCGCCGATTGCCGCGGCGGCCAACGAAATCAGGAAGATTTTGAGTTTCATGCGAACAAACCGCGCTGTAATCTTACCTTTTCGCGGCATTTGGGACGGTTTCGAGCGTAAAATCACAACAGATCACCGTGAAGTTCGGCGCCCTTGCAACCGCCTTTCTGATTCTGTTTGGAATCTGCCTGATGGTTTACGCCTTTATGGCGAACGCCACCCCGTATGTATCGGCAAAGGAAGCCGCCGCCTCGAACGGCAGATACGTCCACGTGGCTGGGACGATTGACCATAACTCCGCCTCTTTCGACATCGCTTCCGGAGTATTCCAATTCGATCTGATTGACGATTCGGGAGACCGGTTGAAAGTGGTGTACCACGGCGCGAAGCCTCCCAACTTTGATTCCGCTCCGAAAGCATCGGTCGGCGGCACCGGCAGGAACGGGCAGTTCGCCGCCGATTCCATAAAAACCCAATGCCCCAGCAAATACGAGGCCGCCGACAGATAGCCGATGCCCAACTTTGTGATTAGGGACGCCCCGGGCTGGGCGATCGGTTTGGGAACCGCCGGCAAGGCGATCGTGATTTTCGCCATCTGCAGCTTTCTGGCCGTTGTAATCGCCGGAATCTTTCGGCGCACAAAACTGTCGCACATCTTTTTCGGTCTTGGCGTGGCCGCCACCGTGTGCGCGTTTGCGATTCATGTAACGCTGCTGATGTCTCGGCAGTACGAGTTCGCTTATGTATTTGCGAACACGCGCGACGATTTGAAAGAGATTTATCGGCTGAGCGCCGCTTGGGCTTCGCAGGAGGGCAGTTTCCTGTTATGGACGCTGACCAGTTCGCTCATCGCGTTTTTCGTGTCGTTCCGCGTCGGGATCTATCGGCCCGTTTTTCTGATTGTGTGCGGTGTTGCGCTTGCGGCGCTGCTGGGGATCGTGGCATTCGAATCGCCGTTCAACCTGTTGCAATGGCGCCAGGAAGACCTGAATCTTCTTCCGGCGGGAATCAGGCATCCCGTTCCTCCTGATGGGCGCGGGCTCAATCCGGTTTTGGAAAACTATTGGATGGCGATTCATCCGTGGGTGATTTTCACAGGCTTCGGCTCGCTGCTGGCGATGTTCGCGTGGGTCTGGTCGGCGGCCGTATGCTTCGATCGCAATTCGTGGGCGCCTGCGATTCGGCCGCTCGCCGTGTTCTCGACCACCATGCTTGGCATCGGCGTTGTGATGGGCGGGCTGTGGGCTTATGAAACGCTCGGCTGGGGAGGGTTTTGGGCGTGGGATCCTGTCGAGAACGTGAGCCTGGTTCCGTTTCTGGGCGCCGTGGCGTTTCTTCATGCGTTGTATGTGCGCCTGCGTCGCGGAAGGTGGCAGAGGCTCAGTCTGTTTCTCGGCGCGCTTCCGCTGTTCTGGTTTTCCTACGGCACGTTTCTCACGCGAAGCGGAGTGCTCGCGGATGTTTCGGTTCACAGTTTCGCTCGGATGGGTGAAGGCGCGCATCGTCTGCTTTTGGGATTCGTAATCGCCGTGGCGGCATCGGTGATCGCGTTGGGAGCGCTGTTGCTTGCGCGCAAAGAACCGCGACCCCAAACTGCCGCAGGAGGTGATCGTCTCATCGGATTTGCGCTGGGAATCGCGTCCACTTATGCGATCGCGCTTATCGCGGCGATCGGAATGTCCGTCCCGTTTTTCAGCGCGATATTTGGGCGTTTCGACGATCAAGGAAAAGCGAGAGTGATCGAGCAGGCGACCTACAATCGCATCGTGCCGTATGCGTTCATTCCGTTTATGCTGCTGATGGCGATCGTGCCGTTTTTGGGATGGACAAAGACGCAGACAAAACGGTGGGCCGACCTTGCGAGCATCGGAGTCGCATCGCTTTTGTATTCGGGAGCAGCGATCTGGTATATACGAAGTCAAGGACTGTTCGATCAGCGCAGCCCCAACCTGCTTGTTCTGCTTTCGATAATCGTTTTTTTGTGCGTGTCCTCTATCATCGCGAATTTATGGCGGACGTTCGAGAGCGCGCGAAAGCGTGGACGTTGGGCGCCTTTTGCCATGCACACGGGAGTCTCGCTGCTGCTGATGGGGCTGATCGTTTCGAGCGCGTTCGAACGCGAGGTCAAATCGTTCGTTTCGGTTACACGTCCCGCTCAATTGCAGGCGGGGCCGAAAGCGTTTTTGGTTCGGCTCGAACGAACGCCATCGCTCAGCGAGTGGGTTCGACCAGAAAACCGTTTGAAGGTCGAACTTACGGATCTGCGCAGCCAAAGCACCGACCTTCGCGCCGACGTTTCACACTATTTCAAAATGGATTCCGATGATGGCGAGCCGATGCTGGTCACCCGACCCGCAATTTTCGGCTCGCCATTGTATGACCTTTATTTGAGCGTCTCATCTCCCATCACCACGTTCGGAAACTCGATCAGCCTGATGCCGGGCAAAAGCGGCGAAATTCAAAACATCAAAATTGAATATCAAAAGTTTGTGATGCACGGGCAGCCCGGAATGTCGGGCACTCGGTTCGGCACGAAACTGAAGGTTGTGTACGATGCGAAGACGTTCGATGCCGAGCCGGAACTGGTGCTGGATCGAGGAAACGCAGTGAGGGTTCCTGCGCCAGCTGGCGATGACTTCGTGGTCGTTCTGGAATCGGTTCAAGCAGGCAGTCACGAAGCGACGTTTTCGGTGCAGTTTTCCGAACCGATATTGCCGATCGAACTGTATTACAAGCCTTTGACCATTCTTGTTTGGATCGGCGCGGGTATGATGGCGCTCGGCGGATTCCTGACGATGCTGCAGGTGCGTTCCAGCGCCAAACCAGCGGGCCAAAGCGATGCGACTGATTCAACTCCTTAAATCAAAGATTCATCACGCGCGGGTGACGTATGCGAATCCTGAATATGTCGGCAGCATTGAAATCTGCCCCGAGGTGATGGACCGAGTGGGCCTCGTGCCGGGAGAGTTTGTTTACATTTGGAACATCGAAAACGGCGAGCGGCTGACCACCTACTGCTTCCCCGGAGAAAAGCACACGTTTGGGCTCAACGGCGCAGCCGCCAAACGCGTGAGCGTGGGCGACAGGTTGATCATTGCGGCGTTCACTTGGGCCGACGAAGACGTTACAGCAAAAATCGTTCTGCTCGACGAACACAATCGGATCGTGCGCGACATGAAGCCTTACACCCGCGACGGATAACCCCGATGACAGACTTTTCAAGAATATTGGAAACAACCGGCGCGGTTATGAAAGGCCACTTCGTTCTTTCTTCGGGCAGGCACAGCGATGTGTACTTCGAAAAGTTTCGGATTTTAGAAAAGCCGGACGTGCTTTCAACCATTTGCGCTTCGATCTGCGAAAGATTTCGCGAATCGGGTGCGCAGATCGTGGCCGGACCCACTACCGGCGGCGTGATTGTGGCGTTTGAAGTTGCCCGTCAACTCGAACTGCCTGCGATTTATGTCGAAAGATCGGAAGGAAAGCGCGTGCTGCGACGAGGCGCAGGCGTTGCGCCCGGATGCAAAGTGCTCGTGGTTGACGACGTGTTGACCACCGGCCAAAGCGTGCAAGAAGTGTGCGAACTGTTTGCTCCGCTCAGCGCGGAAGTTGTGGGGATCGGAGTGCTGGTTGACCGTTCCGATCCTCCAGCGGAGTTCGATGCGCCGCTGTTCGCGGCGATCACCATGCCTGCCAAAAGCTACGCGCCCGATGCCGTTCCCGAATGGCTCGCTTCGCAGCCGGTGCAGGACCCAGGTTCGCGGCGGCTAATTTAGTTTGCCTGCGCTCGATTTCGCCGCCAACGCGGGATCAACGCGAAACCCCGGGCCCATGCTGCTGCTGAGCGTGATCGTAATCAGATACCTGCCTTTCGAGGTTTGAGGCTTCGCTTTCATCAGCGCGTCAATTGCGGCATTGAAGTTTTCCATCAGCTGTTCGGCAGAAAAACTGGTTTTTCCGATCGGCATGTGCACGATGCCCGCTTTGTCGTTGCGATATTCGACCCTGGTGGCTTTTTTGATTTCGCCGACGGCGGTGGCGATGTCGTTGGTCAGCGTGCCGCTTTTTTTGCTGGGAGTTTTAGGCCCCAAAGTTTTGCCGATTTTGGCAAGCGCAGGCGCCATCTCTTCGCTTGCGATGATGATGTCAAAATCTTTGTATCCAGCTTGAATCTGTTCGATCAAGTCGTCCGCGCCCACACGATCGGCGCCGCTCTCTTCGGCAGCCTTGGCAAGATCGCCTTTGGCTAATACGGCAACTTTGCGTGACTTGCCCGTGCCGTGCGGGAGTGTGGTTGTTCCACGCACGTTTTGGTCGCCCTTTTTTGGATCAATTCCAAGCCGAACGGCCAGGTCAACGGTTTCGGTGAATTTTGCGGTTGCTGACTGCTTCACAAGGTCAATCGCCTCGTTCGGCGCGTGAAGCGCAAGTCGTTGCCCCAAGCCTCTGGCTTTTTCATAGCGAGGGCTGCGCGGCGCGGTTCTAATGTTCTGTCTCATGGTTTCTCCTTGGTGGTCCGTGCGAGCCGATTGGCTCTTCCACGGGAGTGTCAGTTCTTGGGGATTAGTCCACCACCTCGATTCCCATCGAGCGGGCGGTTCCTGCGAGCACGCGCATCGCCTGCTCGACATCGGTGGTGTTCAAGTCGTTCATTTTGGTTTGCGCGATCGCCTTGAGCGCGCTTCGCGAAACTTTTCCAACCTTCTCTTTCAACGGATTGCCCGAGCCTTTTTCAACTCCAGCGGCTTTTTTGATCAGATCGCTTGCAAGCGGCGCCTTGATCACGAACGTGTACGAACGGTCTTCGTACACCGTGATTGCCACCGGCAGTGTGTTCCCGATCTGATCCATGGTCATCTCGTTGAACTTTTTGATGAACTCCATCATGTTGATTCCAGCCTGACCCAACGCCGGGCCGACCGGAGGAGCAGGCGTGCATTTGCCAGCCGGAATGTTTAGTTTAATATTTGCTGCGACTTTCTTTGCCATTCTATTTCTCTTAAACTTTTTCTACTTGTTGAAAATCGAGTTCCACCGGAGTATCGCGACCAAAGATCGGCAGAAGCACTTTCAACTTCTGCTTGTCTGCATCCACTTCGACCACTTTGCCAGGCGAATCTTGGAACGGACCTTCGCAAACTCTGACAGAATCTCCGGCGTTCCATGGAACCACCGGCTTATCGCGGGTTTCGTTCAGCCTTCGAAGGATCGCCTGCACTTCCTCTTCGGGGATTGCAACCGGCTTGGTTCCCGAACTCACAAATCCTGTGACACCGCTCGTTTTTTTCACAAGGCGGTACGCATCTTCGGTCAGATCCATTCGAACCAGAATGTAGCCCGGAAACACTTTGCGTTCGGCGACTTCGCGTTTCCCGTTTCGGTTTCTCATCGTCTGCTCGGTCGGAATCAAGATCTCCATAATCTCGCGGTCCCAAAGTCCCTCTTTGATCGCCACGCGTTTGATAATCTGAGTCACTTTGTTTTCGTGACCCGCGATGGTGTGAACGGCGTACCATGCGATGGCCATTATCTCGGCTTTTCTCCTGTGATAGCGCTCACGATTACGTTGACGACCCTTTCAAAAATGAACAGATACAAAACGAACACGATGCACACTGCCAGCACCATGCCAGTCAGACGAATCACATCGTCGCGCGTGGGCCAAACGACCTTGCGCATTTCCGACGAAACGTCCTCGATAAACCCCTTCAAGCCGTGTTTCCCAAACGTGGGAAGCGGAGGCTTCGGAGTCGTCTTCTCTTTCATGGCGGCGACTTTGTCCCCGGCTCGAAACCAGGGGGATGCTCTAAAGAATACCCTCAGAGCCGCCAAAGGTATCCTTCCATTCCATGCCTCGCCACGAGACCTCAGAAGCGCTGTCCGATGCCGCCGCCCGGCTGGACGCTATCCGGAGGCATCTTTGACCTTGACGGTCTAAGGGCTCAGCTTTCCACTTTCGAACGCGAAACCGAACAGCCCGGCTTCTGGTCTGATGCTTCCTCGGCCCAAAAGAGGATGAAGGAGATCGCCGCTTTGAAGGCTCGGATCGAGCCCGTCGAACGCCTCGAAAAATCTCTCACCGAAATCCGCGACCTCCGCGGTCTGCTCGAAAGCGGGCCCGATGAAGAGACCGAAGCCGAAGTTCTGAAAATGGAGGCCAAACTGCTCGAGGAGCTCGACCGCGTTGAAATCACCACCCTGCTGAACGGAAGGTACGACGCCGGGGACGCGATTTTGGAGATCGGCGCGGGAGCCGGAGGCACCGAAGCGTGCGACTGGGCCCGGATGCTTCTGCGGATGTATTCGCGCTGGGCAGAACGCAAACGGTTCGAGTTTCAAATCCTGAGCGAAACACCCGGCGAAGTTACCGGCTATCGGAACGTTACCTGCCGAGTCTCGGGGCCGTTCGCTTATGGAAGCCTTCGATCGGAGCATGGAGTTCACCGTCTGGTGCGCATCAGCCCGTTCGATGCCGGCAGCCGGAGGCATACGTCGTTCGCCATGGTGAGCGTTACGCCGGTTGTCGAGGAGTCGGAGGTCGCTATCAGGCAGGAAGACCTGAAGATTGACACGTACCGCTCGAGCGGCGCGGGCGGCCAGCACGTGAACAAAACGGAGTCGGCAGTGCGGATCACTCACCTGCCTACGGGCGTGGTGGTTACCTGCCAAACGGAGCGGAGCCAACACCAAAACCGGGCATCGGCGATGACGATCCTCGCATCGCGGCTCGCCGAACTGGAACAGCACAAGAGCGAGCAGACCCTGCGCCAGCTGCGGGGAGAGATGACCAGCGCCGACTGGGGCAGCCAGATTCGATCTTATGTGATGCAGCCTTACACGTTGGTGAAAGATCAGCGCACCGGCTTCGAAACGGGAAACGTGCTGGCGGTTTTGGATGGCGAGATTGACGAGTTCATCGCCGCATATCTGCGTTCGCCAGCCTCCAAGACGGCCTGAAGGAAGGACGAAAGGCGGTGAATGGCGAACGAGGTCAGCCTATGCAAACGTTGCGTTGGGGATTGTTAGGGCTGATGGCGGCGCTTTTGATGGCGGGGTGCGGCAAAGGATCGGAACCGCCGAATTCTGAGGGCCGCAAACTCCGGATAGCGGTGATTCCGAAAGGCACGCAGCACGAGTTTTGGAAATCGGTGCATGCAGGCGCGGCGGACGCGGCTAAAGAACTTGGAGTCGAGATAATTTGGAAAGGCCAGGCCCAAGAGAACGATCGCGAAGGCCAGATTCGCGTGGTGGAAGATTTCGTAACGCAGAAAGTGGATGGGATCGTTTTGGCGCCCCTCGACGACACCGCGCTTCGGTCACCTGTCATTGACGCTCAAAAGTCCGGGATTCCTGTTTTGATTATTGATTCGGACTTGAAAGATGTAGACACGGTGAGTTTTGTTGCGACCGACAACTTGAAAGGCGGTGAAATGGCAGGTGAGAATCTGGCAAAGTTGATCGGCGGCCGCGGGCGCGTTGTGATGATGCGGTATCAGGTGGGATCGGCCAGCACGACGTTCCGCGAAGAAGGCTTTTTGAACGCGATGAAAAACTATCCGAATATCACCGTCGTTAGTTCAAACCAGTACGCCGGCGCGACGACTGAGACCGCTCAGAAAACCAGCGAAAACCTGTTGACCCCGTTGAAAAAACCTGACGGAACGTTGGGGATTGACGGCATCTACTGCCCGAACGAATCGTCCACATTCGGAATGCTGCGAACCCTTCAAGATAACGGTTGGGCTGGAAAAGTGAAGTTTGTGGGATTCGATGCATCGGAAAAACTGGTCGAAGGATTGCGCTCTGGTCAAATTGACGGCCTGGTTTTGCAAGACCCGCACGCCATCGGCTATTTGGGAGTGAAAACGCTCGTGGCGAGCATGAAAGGAGCAAAGGTCGAAAAGCGCATTGACACCGGCGCGAAATTCGTAACCAAAGCGAACATGGACAGCCCCGAGATGGCACGGCTGCTTGCGCCACCGAAAGAGTAACGTTTCTTGATGCATCGCACGGGCCGCGCGCCGAACCCACTGCTGAATGTTTTTGGGCTTGTGTTGGCGATCGGCGTTCTGTTTTGGTTTTTCAACCACCAGGTGCCTACGTTTCTTTCTGCCGGCACCATGGAGCTGCTCGCAAGACAGACAGCGATTGTTGCAGTCGCCGCACTCGGCATGACGCTGGTGATTATTTCGGGCGGCATTGATCTTTCGGTGGGTTCGGTGGTTGCGTTGACCACGGTGGTGATCGCTGCTCTTTTGAAAGGGGGTGTCAACCCGTGGATCGCCGCGCTGGCAGGCGTTGGAACCGGCGCCTTTTGCGGCTTATTCAACGGGATGTTGATAACGGGGTTGCGGATTGCGCCGTTCATCGCGACGCTTGGCACGTTTCTGATTGCCCGCGGCTTTGCAAAGCAGATCGCTCACAATCAGAAAATTGACCCGCCTTTGAGTTGGCTGAACGATCTGCTGGCCGCCGTGGGAAAAGAGCAGAGGTGGATGCTTGTGCCTTCCGGCGTTTGGCTCACCGCGCTTTTGGCGTTTGTGGTTGCGGTGACCTTGAAATACACCGTTTTGGGAAGAAAGATTTATGCGGTGGGATCGAACGAACTGGCGACTCGATTCAGCGGCATCAGAGTTGAAGGGGTGAAACTGGCGGTTTACCTTCTTGCGGGAGTGCTTGTTGGAGTCGCAGGTCTGCTGCAGTTTTCGCGGCTGTCGGTCGGTGATCCGACCGTTGCCGCGGGAATGGAGCTGGATGTGATTGCGGCGGTGGTGATCGGCGGCGCCTCGCTGTCGGGAGGAACGGGAACGGTTATCGGATCGCTTCTTGGGGCCGTTTTGATGGCAACGATTCGCATGGGCTGCACTCAGATGGGACTCGAGGATTGGATTCAAGAGGTCGTAACGGGCGGGATCATCGTGCTGGCCGTTGCAATTGACAGTTTTCGAAAAGGCAGGAGCGATTGATGCAAGGTGGTATCTTGGCGCACCGAAAGTGATGAGCGATCGTCTTCAGTTTCCTATTCGCAGCGACAAGCTGAGCATGAATGCGCACGTGGTGCGGCGGGTTTTTCAAGAAAGATCGCAATTTCAACTGATCGAGATTGTGGAAACCGAAGCGTTCGGCAAAGTGCTGACCCTGGACGGGCACATCCAGCTTACATCGCTGGACGAGTTCGCGTATCACGAAGCGCTCGTGCAGATTCCCCTTCTGAACGTAACCGAACCTTCGACCGCGCTGATCGTGGGCGGCGGAGACGGCGGAGTGCTGCGCGAAATCGCCCGATGGAACTCGATCAGAAGCGTTGACATGGTGGAAATTGATGAAAAAGTGGTGCAAGCCTGCGCCGCGCACTGGCCCGAACTTTCGGAAGGGGCGTTCGACGACCCCCGCGTGAAGATTCATTATGAGGATGCGTTTGGGTTTGTGAAAAGGCAGACCCAGCGGTACGATCTGATTGTGGTGGACTGCACCGATGTGTACGAAGAGGAGGAAGGCGAGCTGAGCGAAAGGCTTTTCAGCGATGAGTTTTATGCCGACTGCAAACGGCTGCTTTCTGACAAAGGATTCGTGGTTACGCAGGCCGACAACCTGGTGTTTTGTCCTTATTCGCTGCAGGCGGTTTCCGAAATGTTTTCGAGAGTGTTCCCTGCTGCGGGCTCGTATTGGGCGGTCGTGCCTTCGTTCGGCGGCTTTTCGGGTTTTTGCTGGGGCAGCCTGGGGGTCAAGATCAGCCCAGCGGTTCCCCGCGAACTTCCGGCTGGAGTCCGGTATCTGAATCCCACAACTTATGCGCTGGCGTTTTCGCCGCTTCCGTTCCACAGTTCGTAATGTTCGCCGCCTTCTGCGAGCAGCCGCTGGATTTCTGACATTAAATATGATCCGAACTGATCGGCGGCGGCCTCCTTATCTGATTGTTCAGCCGCCGAAGCGTAGGTGAACGGACGTCCAAAAATGACTTTGATTTTTGAACGGCGGGGGAACTTCGCTCCTTTTGGAAGCATCTTGAAGCTGCCGCAAACGGCAACGGGAACAACCTGTGCGCCGCTCTTCTTGGCGATGAGAGCAAGACCTTTGAGAGGTTTGATAAGTTTGCGGCCGTCGCCGCGGCTGCCTTCCGGGAACACGACCAGCGCGCCTCCTTTTGCCATCGTATCGAGAGCGGCGCGGATGGCTTCGGTGTCGGCTTCGCCCCTGCGGATGGGGAACGCACCCAGCGCGCGGATGAGCGGCCCAAAAACGGGCGGCTTGAACAGTTCGGCTTGAGCCATGAACCTAAGGGGCCGGTTGCTCGCCGCTCCGCATGCCGGCGGATCGGCAAACGACACGTGGTTGGATGCCAAGATCACCGGGCCGGCGCTTGGCACACGATCCTGATGCAAAACCTCAAACCCTCCCATAAGTTTGAAGTAGATTCGAGCAAGGAACCGGAACAGGCGGTAGGTAAGCGTCATTCCCAAAAGCGGTTCAAAAGTGTACCGACACGATCCTGATGGATTTTACAAACCGCTCCGATATTCCAAGTGTGCCGGGCTATGCGTTGTTTCATCCGGCAGAAAATCACGGGGAAAACCGAAAAGCGAGAATCAGTTTGCGTATCTTGGAGACACTGTTCGGAAGCGATATTGACAGGATTTCGAGAGCCATGACGCGAGCAAGCCGCCGCCATGAGGCTCTTGTATCGAACCTGGCGAATGTAGACGTTCCTGGATATAAACGCAAAGACGCCGATATGTACCTGCCCGACGACGATGCCGGCAGGGGAGTCGGCACGGTGCGCAGGTTCGATCCGCAAAACCTGTTGAAACGGTTTGAGCCGGAAGAGACCAGGGATGAGTCTTCGATTCGAACCGATGGGAATTCGGTGGATTTGGAAAAGGAGATCGTTTCGATTACCGAAACACAGCTGCACTACAGCACATTGAGCACCATGGCCAAGCGGTATTTCCAAGGTCTGCGCGAAGTGATCAAGGAGGGGAAATAACGTATGAGCATGATCAGCGCATTTAAGGCGAGCGCGTCGGGGCTGGCCGCCGAAAGGTATCGAATGGACGTGATTTCGACTAACTTGGCGAACGCCGGCACGATGCGGGTGAACGGCAAAGACCCGTATCGCCGAAAAGAGGTGGTTTTGAAAGAGTCGAGCGATGGTGTTCAGATTTTGGACACGGTTGATGACATGTCTCCTTTTCGCAGCGAGCACGAGCCTGGGAGCCCACTTGCCGATTCGAACGGACTGGTTTATTACAGCAACGTGGAACCGATCACCGAGATGGTGGACATGATCGGCGCGAGCCGGGCTTATGAAGCCAACCTCAACGCGTTTTTGACAACGAAGCAGATGATTCAAAGCGCACTCGACATCATTAGAGCATAAACACGATGCGCATTGATTCGATTTCAACGCTCCAGACAAACCCTTCGAGCCAGGTTTCCAAGCCGAATAACGGCGGCGAGGATTTTGGCAAGATGCTGACGGACGCCCTGAAGGAAGTGAACGACGCTCAGATCAATGCGAGCCAAGTTCAGAAAGATCTCATGGCGGGTCGGAAGGTCGAACCCCACGAATTGGGGATCGCCCTGGAGCGAGCATCAATCGCCTTGGAACTCACTATGCAAGTTCGAAACAAACTGCTGGAAGCGTTTCAAGAGATTCAGCGCACTCAGGTGTAGCGCCGTTTAGCGCAATCGCTTTATTCCGACCTATCGAATCAATGCGATGGGTGGACTGTTACTAAAACTTAGAACTTGGTGGGAAACCGCCGACAAAACGACCAAGACCGTGACGATGGTCGGGCTTGGTCTTTTTGCGACGCTGTTGGTGGTTGTGTTTTATCTTTCGAGCAGCCCCGATCTGAAGCTGCTCTATGGCGGCTTGGATGAAACCGAACGCGGGCGCGTTGTGCAGAAACTTCAAGAACTCAAGATTCCTTATAAGGTGGATGCCAACGGCGATATTTTGGCGCCGAGCAGCCAGCTTGCCGAAGTGCGCGCAAAACTCGCGATGTCGGGAATTCCGTCATCGGGCGGAGGCGGCAACGGGAGAATGGATCAGATCAGCCCAACGACTCCGAGTGCGGTGATGGATCAACAGCTGCTGGTTGCCAAAGAAGAAGAACTTGAAAAGACGATTGCATTTATGAGTCCAGTGATGGAAGCGAAAGTGCACATAGCGCCCGGCAACGATTCCCCTTTTGCAGATTCAAAGGCTGAGCCCAGCGCCAGCGTGGTGGTGAAACTTGCCCCCGGAGTAACCGGCGTTGGGGAAGTTGCCGAGTCAATCGTGCGCATCGTGAGCACATCGGTGCCTGGGCTCGACCAGAAAAACGTTTCGGTCTCCTCGGCAGATGGTCAGATTCTTTGGGACGGCAAAGAAGAGAGTGACGGGGGCGCCGGAATCGCAACCAAAAAACGCGCCGCCGAACTGCAGGAATCACAAAGACTGAAACGCGACATTGAAACGATGATCGCGCGGACTGTGGGCCCAGGAAAGGCGATCGTGAGCGTCAACGTACAGATGAATTTCAATCGCGAAGACGTGGAAACGGTTTCAGAAAAAGCGGATAAGCCGGTGCCGATGTCGGAAACCAAAGAGGCCTATGGTCCCGATGCGGCAAATCAACTTGCATCCGGCAGCTCTTCGACCGCTGCGCAGCCCACAACCCCGCCGACGGGCGCAGGCGCAAACGGCGCGAAATCTTATGCGATGACGACGCAAGAGTCGGCTGTGCCAATTACGCATGAAAAAAAGCAGACGAGCGTAGCCCCCGGAACGACCACGGCGTGCAGAGTGAGCATTATGCTGGATGAATCGGTTGCAGATCAGAAATCGAAGGTCGAAGCGTACGCATCGAATCTGATTTCGGCGGATAAGGATCCTGAAAACTTCAAAGTGAGCGTTTCGACGGCGAAATTTGACACAGCCGTCTTGGACGCTGCGAAAAAAGAGCTTGCCGGAGCGAAATCGGGACAGATGATGCAGCAGATCATCTCGTTGATTCCGGTGGTTGCGCTGATTGTGGTTGGGTTTTTGGTGATCAAGTCAATCGGCAAGGCAGCAAGCAGCAACGCCAACGTGTTGATTGCGGCGCACAGCGGGGGCGGGTACACACCTATCGGCGGAGCGCGTACTGCAATTCAGCAGCCGCAGACCGGCACGGCGATTCAGTCGAGCACCGCACCTGCGTCGCTACAGAACGAACCAGAGCAAAGTTTTCGCCCGCAGGTTCAAGAAGCCGACCGTCCACAGCCGATCGTGATTCAAGAAAAGTATGACGAGAACTTGGAAGCGATTTTGCATATGGCCGATAGAAAGCCGGAGAAGATTGCGCTGCTGATTAAGAGTTGGATTCTTGAGGAGACGAAATAGTGAGAGGCAGCGCACTTTCTGCAAGAAACCGCCAAAAGGCGGCGATTTTAATGATGCTGCTGGGCGCCGAGCGTGTGGGCAAGGTGATGCAGTATCTGGACGAAGAGCACGTGGAACTGATTTCGTTGGAAATTGCGCGCCTTGACAAAGTCACTCCCGACCTTAGAACCAGCGTTATCAACGAGTTTTTTGAGATGGCGATGGCGCAGGATTACATCGCGCAGGGCGGTGTTGAACACGCGAAGCGAATGTTGGAATCGGCGTTTGGACGCGACGCCGCCGGCGAGGTGATCGAACGGATCATGCACGCACTCGAAGTGGTGCCTTTCGACTTTTTGCGCAAAAGCGATCCCACGCAGCTCGCCTCGATGCTGCAAGACGAACATCCTCAAACCATTGCGCTGATTATGGCGTACCTTCCCAACATGCTTGCGGCGCAAACCATTACCAAACTCAGCCCGGAATTGCGCGTGGAAGTGGCGGAAAGAATCGCGATGATGGATCGAACTCCGCCCGATGTAATTCGGCGCGTCGAGCAGGTTTTGGAACGAAAGTTCAGTTCTTTTGCGCAGGCTGAATTCACCGTTGTGGGCGGTGTGAAGGCGCTGGTAGACCTGTTGAACCGCGTGGACAGGCAGACCGAACGCAAGATTCTGGAATCGCTTTCGACCACCAATCCAGAACTCGCCGAACAAGTGATGAACATGATGTTTGTTTTTGAAGATATCGTGAACTTGGATGACCGCGCTGTGCAAGCGGTTCTCCGCGAAATCGAAATCAAGGAACTTTCTCTTGCGCTGAAAGGCACGAGTTCGGACGTTCAGGCGAAGATTTTTGCGAACATGTCGGAACGCGCGGGCACGATGCTGAAAGAAGATATGGAGTTTATGGGGCCGGTGAAACTGAAGAACGTGGAAGAAGCGCAGCAGAAAATCGTGTCCGTGATTCGGCGCTTGGAGGAGGCGGGCGAAATTTCGATCGGGCGCGGCGAGGAGGACGTTCTTGTCTAAACGCATTCCGCGGGAAGAGTCGGCCTCTCTGCCGCGTTTTGAAACCCTGCTATCCGAAACCGCGGCGAAGCCCGTTCGCAAACGGTCGGTGCCGAGCCCTGCAATGGATTCGGTGAGCGAAATGCTCGAAGCCAAACGAGCGGCAGCGCATGTGGAAGGATACGGCGCGGGATACCAGCTCGGATTCAAAGAGGGCCTGGCATCGGCCAAAAAGCAGGAAGCGCAGTTGATCGAAAACTTTGCAAACGAACTTCGCGCCGTGGTCGAACGCGTTGAGAAAGCGATGAACCTGTGGTATGAAAAGGCCGAATACGGATTGGCATCGCTGGCCTTTGAAATTGCAAAGAACGTGCTCGCCGATGAAATCAGCACCCGGCCCGAAGCGATTGTGCCGATTGCTCGCCAAGCGATTCAGCGCGTGAACAACTCGCTCAGCGCAACCATTCGAATCAATCCTTTCGATCTGCCTGCTCTTGAACGCAACCGCGATGCGATCTGTGCAGTGGCAGGACTTGTGAAAGGAATCGAAATCGTTGGAGACGAAACGTTGTCTCGCGG
The DNA here is from genome assembly GCA_021324165.1 of Armatimonadota bacterium. Classification (GTDB taxonomy): domain Bacteria; phylum Armatimonadota; class Fimbriimonadia; order Fimbriimonadales; family ATM1; genus JAJPJR01. Next base: position 7,506 of record JAJPJR010000035.1, on the reverse strand, counting down.
ATCGGTGGTCGTCGAATCGGACAGCGGCATCGTTGATGCAACGGTTGAAACCAAACTTCAAAACATTCAGCAGAGCGAGGCCGCATGACCCAAGTGCCGTTCGCCAGTTTTCAACACCAGATCAAGCACGCAAAAACTGCGGATGGGCTGCGGATTTACGGCCGCGTTGCGCAGGTCGTCGGGTTGGTCATCGAATCTACCGGCCCCGATGCGAAAATCGGAGACATCTGCTCGATTGAACTTGGGTCAAAGAACGATGTGCGCGCCGAAGTCGTGGGTTTTCGCAACAGCCGACTGCTTCTGATGCCGTTTGGCGAAATGAACGGGGTGCGCGCCGGTTGTGTCGTTCGCAACACGGCTCATGCTCTTCTTGCGCCTGCGGGAGATTCACTTCTCGGCCGCGTGCTGAACGGCCTCGGCGATCCGATTGACGGCGCTCCCATAGGCGATGTAGACCGCGTCTCGATTTATCAAGATGCGCCCGATGCGCTTCGCCGGCGGATGATCACCGCTCCGATGCAAACGGGCGTGAAGGCGATTGACGCGCTTTCAACAATCGGCATCGGCCAGCGCATCGGAGTTTTTTCAGGAAGCGGAGTTGGAAAAAGCACCCTGCTCGGAATGATTGCACGTTCCACACGCGCCGATGTGAACGTTATCGCATTGATTGGCGAACGCGGCCGCGAAGTGCGTGAATTCATTCAAAACGATCTTGGAGAAGAAGGACTGCGGCGGTCGGTGGTCGTTGTCGCAACGAGCGATCAACCCGCGTTGGTAAGAATCAAAGCGGCCTTTACCGCGACCGCCATTGCCGATTGGTTTCGCCGCCATGGCAGAAACGTAATGCTGATGATGGACAGCATCACCAGGTTTGCGACAGCGCAGCGAGAACTTGGTCTCGCCATCGGCGAGCCTCCCAGCACGCGCGGCTACACACCGAGCGTGTTCGCAATTCTGCCCAAGCTGCTCGAACGCGCGGGCAATTCCGATGTCGGATCGGTTACCGGCATCTACACGGTGTTGGTGGAAGGCGATGACAACAACGAACCGGTGGCCGACACTGCGCGCTCGATTCTCGATGGGCATATCGTGCTCGACCGGCGGCTGGCAAATTCCGGCCACTACCCCGCGATTGATGTGTGTGGAAGTTTGAGCAGGGTGATGGCGAACATTGTGGATTCTGCGCACGTGAGTGCAGCAAACAGATTTCGCGAACTCGTCACCGCTTATCGAGAGATCGAGGAGTTGGTGGCGATCGGAGCCTATCAACAAGGCGCAAAGCCGCTTGCAGATGAAGCGATTGCGAAGTGGCCGCGAATCAGCGGTTTTCTCCGCCAAACCAAAGACGAGGCAGCACCGCTGGAACAGACCGTCAACGAACTGATGGAGATTGTGAATGGCTAAGTTTCGATTTGCATATAACCGTGTTTTGGAATACCGAAAAATGCAGGAATGCTGGGCGAAAGACGCATTTTTGGAAGCGCGAAAAAGACGGTTGATGGCGGCCCTCGATGCTGAACGCATTTTGGATGAAAAGAACAGGGCGCAGTACCGTCTGCCACGAAACCTGAACGAAATGCGAACGATGGAACTGTATCTTGACAAACTCGAATGCGATTATGAAAACCAAATGGCAGTCGTTCACATACTTGCCAATGATGAACAGACCGCTCATGCCGAATGGATCGAAACACGCAAAAGGCTGAAGGCGATGGAAAGGCTTTATGAAATTGCCAAAGCCGAATGGCAGTTGGCCGAAGACCGCAAAGCACAAAAAGACCTGGATGAATGGGCAGCGCTTAGGAGGGCAGCCTGATGACCGTTCGCCCGCTTGGGCCCGACGGAGTGAGAGCCCGCATCGCAGAGATCGAATCGCGGATCGCTTCGCTCGAACAGTTCGATCCGCCGCCTGCCTCTTCGGGCACGCACGCTTTTGTCCCGATTCCGGGATACGGCGCGGGATTGCACGATATGAACCCGCTGGTTCGCACTTTGGGATCGGAAACGGTCGGCCCAATGCCTGCCATGAATCTGATTCCTTCAAATCAGAATGTCAACCGCTCGCAGCTTATCGCGTTGGCCGACAAAGCCGCCGCCGAATTCAATATTGATCCGCAAGTGTTTCATCAGCTCATTCAATGGGAAAGCGATTGGAATCCGAATTCCGTAAGTTCGAAAGGAGCGCAAGGATTGACGCAGCTGATGCCGGGAACTGCTAAGCAGTTGGGAGTTCTCGACCCGTTCGACCCGTTGCAAAACTTGCGTGGAGGTGCGAAATACCTTCGTCAGCAGCTGGACAGTTTCGGTTCGCTCGAACTTGCTCTGGCGGCTTATAACGCGGGCCCTGGCGCGGTCAAAAAATATCGCGGCATTCCGCCATTTGCTGAAACACAAACGTATGTGAAACGCATTTTAGGAGGTCTTCAGCGATGAAAATGCTGACGATCGGATTGATTGCGGTCATCGCCGTCGGCGGTGTCGTCATCGGGCTCGGATACGCCGGCGTGCTGAAAATTCGTGGCATCACGCCCGACAAGCCAAAGCAGTCCGCATCCACTCCGAATCAACAGCCGCAGACCAACATCGCCGCGCAGCCGTCCGCAGTCACCGCGGTGCAACAGCAGCCATCGCCGCAGGCGAACGTCGAAAAACCCGCCGAAGTCACACCTCGCAAAGACGGCACGGAAAGACTTTCGAAACTTTGGTCGAGCATGGATGCTGATGTTTTGAAAAAGATTTTGATGAAATGGGATGAAGCCGACACCCTTCCAGTGCTTGCGAAAATGGATGATGACAAACTCGCGGCGCTTCTTGCGGCGATCGCAGTGGATGACCCCGACAAGGCCGCCCGCATCAGCAAAGGGATTCGCGCTATGGAGAAAGGCGGCAAGTGAAAACGATCGAACGGCTTCTGAAGCACAGCGATCTGGTGTTAGCCATCGCCATTTTGGCGGTGGTTGTGGTTCTCATTCTTCCTGTTCCGCCATGGCTGCTCGATGGAATGCTGGTCATCAGCATCGGAAGTTCTGTGGCCATTGCGCTGATCGCGACGAACGTTTCGCATCCAACGCAGTTCAGCACGTTTCCTTCGGTGCTGCTGCTTACCACATTGCTGCGCGTCGCGCTCAGCATTGCGGCCACGAAACTGATTCTCACATCCGGCGATTCGGGACACATCATCGAAACGTTCGGCGATTTTGTGATGGGCGGCGACTTTGTTGTCGGCCTTGTTGCGTTTTTGATTCTTGTCATCGTGCAGTTTGTGGTGATCACGAACGGCGCTGGCCGCGTAGCTGAAGTGGTTGCCCGATTTACGCTTGATGCGATGCCGGGCAAGCAGATGTCTATTGATGCCGACCTGAACGCAGGTCTCATCACCGAAGCCGAGGCAAAACAACGTCGAAAAGAGATCAAACTCGAGGCCGACTTTTACGGTTCGATGGACGGCGCCAGCAAATTCATTAAAGGCGATGCGATCGCGGCGATTCTCATCATTTTGGTCAACATCATCGGCGGTTTGGTTCTTGGGTTTATGCGCGGCGAAGGCAGCGTAATGGACATCTTGAAGACGTATGCCACGCTGAGTGTCGGCGAAGGTTTGGTTTCGCAGATCCCCGCGCTGTTGGTCAGCACGAGCGCAGGCTTGATGGTGACGCGCGGAGGACAAGAAGCGGGAATGGGCGCTTCGGTTGTGCGTCAGTTTTTGGGTCAGCCTCAGGCGCTGTTGGGAACGGCGATCGGCCTTGCCGCATTGGCGTTCGTGCCGGGCTTTCCAATGTTCACGTTTTTGCTTCTTGCGGCAGGCGTGTTCGCCGCATACAAGTTCGTTGGAAGTTCGGCGGCAAAGGCGTTTTTGACTTCCGATCCCCGCACCGGTCTTCCTGCGCCGCAAACCGTCGCTGCCGGGCCCGCGTCGGATGGAAGGTCCACACCCGATTCTGTCCTGCCGCTTTTGAACGTTGATCCGATCGAGTTCGAAGTCGGATACGGAATTACGCGAATCGTGGATCCGCGTCAGGGCGGCGATCTGCCTTCCAGAATCACAGCCATAAGACGGCAGTTGGCATTGGAACTCGGTTTCGTGCTCCCAAGCGTTCGCATTCGAGACAACGTGCAGCTCGGGCCAAACGATTATGTGATTAGAATCCGCGGCGAGGAAGTCGCCCGAGCGCAGGCGTTTCCCGATCTTTGCCTTGCCATTGACAGCGGCGGCGTCATCAATCAAGTGATCGGCACGCGCACGAAGGATCCGGTTTTTAACATTGACGCCTTATGGATCGAGCGCGGAATGAAGGACCAAGCCGAACGCAACGGGTACACCGTCATCGAACCCACCGCGATGATGAGCACCCACCTTTGCGAAGTTGTGAAGCAGCACGCAGCTGAACTGTTGAGCCGGCAGGAAGTGCAAACCTTGTTGGACAACGCGAAAGAGATCAATTCGACGGTGGTGGAAGAGTTGGTGCCCTCGCACCTTTCTGTGGGAGAAGTGCAAAAAGTGCTCCAGCACCTGCTTCGCGAACGCGTGCCAATCCGCGACATGGTAACGATTTTGGAAACGCTTGCCGACTTCAGCGACCGGATCAAAGATGTTGATCAGTTGGGCGAACTCGTTCGTGCGGCGCTTCCCAGAACCATCACCCGACAATATCTGGATGCAGAGGGCCGATTGACATGCCTGACGATCGAGCCCGAACTTCAAAAGATGCTTGCCGAACAGGTGCAGCAGACTCCGCACGGCAGCGTTCTCGCGTTGGAGCCCGACAAAGCCAAGCAGATCGCTTCGCAAATCGCACAGGCTTCGGAACTCGTGACAGCCAAAGGCGGCAACCCCGTGATTCTCTGCGGCAACAACCTTCGGCTGCCCCTGCGCCGTTTCCTGGATCGCAACGGAGTTTCGACGCCAGTGCTGGCATACAACGAAGTTTCCGCGAGTGCGGACGTTGAGTTCTCGGGACAGATCGCCGCTTGACGCCTAAAGTGGATCGGATGGACGGCGGCGCTTCATCAACGAGCGGAGTTTTCTAACGGCTTGCAGTTCGATTTGGCGGATGCGCTCACGCGATAGTTGCAGTTCGCTGCTCATCTCTTTCAGCACCGAACCCGAAGTGTAAGTCTCGTCCAATCCCAGTCTCCTGCTCATCACCCGGCGCTCGCGCTCCGATAACTGATCGAGAATCGCGTAGAGGCTGCGCATGGACTCTTTGTTCATGATTGTCTCTTCGGGGTCCACCGAATTCTCGTCAGCGATGCGGGAGGTGAAATCAATGGATTCGTCTTCTCCGACCATTCGATCAATGGACACCGGGTCTTGCGCGCTTTGAAGAATCAAGAGCAGTTTCTTTTTGCTGATGCCTAAGGTTTCGGCGATCTCCGCGGCGCTCGGTTCGCGCCCAAGTTGGCTTGCGAGCCTTGCGCGTTCTCGTTCCATCTTTCGAATCGCATCGGAAACGTGCGCAGGAATTCGAATCGTTTTCGCCTTGGAATCAATCGCTCGGCCGATGGTCTGCCTGATCCAATGCGTGGCATAGGTCGAAAACCGAAACCCTCGTTCAGGGTCGAACCTTTCGACCGCATCAATCAGCCCCAGCGCTCCTTCCTGCACAAGGTCTTCAAATGCGATGGAACGGTGGCGGTAGTTTTTCGCGATGTTCACCACCAGGCGCATGTTGGCTTCCACCAGCTTCATCTTGGCGACCTGGTCGCCTGCGCGGGCACGGCGTGCGAGCGCCCGCTCCTCTTCGGGTGATAGAAGCGGCACAGACGTCAGCCGTGAAAGGTAGGACGGAAGCGAATCCCCCTTATCGTCCGGCGACCCATTCGGCAAATGCATCGGATCGAACATGTTTATACTGCTCGGCCCCGGCGCTTCCCGCGCCAGAATGACCTTCTCTTCTCCAACTGCGGCCCTTTGTCCTTCGACCTCGGCTAAGTCAAGCAAATTTCGTGCCTGATGGCCTGCACATGCACGAACAGGCAAACCGGCCGGCGAAACCCGCACAACCTGCTTGAAGTTTAGACGCGCCACCGGGCGGGTGTGTTCTGCATCCTTCAGAACACAGTAAGATCACCGTACCGATGAACGAGAAGACGTTCGTGAGCGAGCGGCGCGGCGATTGGGACAGGCTCGCGGTTCTGGCCAGCCGTGCAGAACTCAGCGTGAACGCGCTGAGCGGCAAAGAGATTCGAGAGTTTGCCAGGCTGTATCGGGCAGCGTGCCGTGACTTGGCGTTCGTTCGCACCCGGAGCACGAACGCAACAATGGAGCGGTTCTTGAACGATCTGGTGGGGCGCAGCCACACCACGCTTTACCAGCATCCGCGCAAGCCGCTTCTGCCCGGTCTGCTGAACGCGCTGCTCGATTCCTGCCGCGCGATAAGACGCAGGTGGGCGTTTGTGGGTGTTTCGATCGGGCTCTTTTCAATCTCCGCGGCGCTGACGAACGGCGTCCTGACCCGCAACTCCGAACTCATCGAGCGGCTGGTTCCCCGGGAGATGTTAGCCAACATCGAGCAGTGGAAAACCAAAAAGCTGCAAGAAAACGACCCTGAGGGATCCACTGTCGCTACGAGCTTTTACATCGTCAACAATACTATGGCGACCGTCACGGCGGCAGCGGGCGGCCTGACGTTCGGACTGATGACCGTGTACGGCTTGTACGAAAACGGAGCGATTCTCGGCGCGCTCTATTCGCAGATGAAGACCGTACACGGAGAGGCGCTGCTCGTAACCTCGCTCCTTCCGCATGGGGTGACTGAGCTTGGGGGCATCTTTATCTCGTCGGCAGGGGGTTTGCTGTTGGGCTGGGCGCTGATCGCCCCTGGCAGGAGGAGTCGTTCGCGGTCAATCCGTGCGGCGGCAAAAGACGCGATGTCGCTGATGATCCTGGGAATCGTGATGATCTGGATCGCCGCACCGATCGAGGCGTGGGTGAGTTTTTCGAAAACCGTCCCGCCCGCGTTCAAAGTGGCGTTTGGGCTGTTCACGCTGCTTGCCTGGACTGCGGCATTTCTGCTCGGGGGCCGAGAGAAACTGCCTCGGTCTGCCTAAAATGATGGTATTGCGCAGACGTGCCGCAAAGGGGGGTACACTGCGCCTTCGCCGCGGACGACCCCAAGGGGTTGGCAAGAGCGGCTCCTGCGTGAGATGAAAAATCGAACGTCTCTGACTTCTGCTGTCTGGGTCTCGACACAAGGATCGGGGCCAAGGGTTGGGTCGGCGCGTGGGCGCCTACATGTCAACTTCTTTGGAGGTAAGTGCTGGTGTTTCTGCTGATCGGGTTCGTCTGCCTGTTGGCTGTTTTCAGTTTCGTTTCTTCTTGGCAATCGCAACGGTTCGTTGGCATCTTCAACTGGCTTCGATCGCGCCTGAAGCGTTCCAATATGGTCGAGCAGGTGCAGGTGGATGAGGGTTGGACGGTTTTTCCCGGCAAAGATGAAGCGGCATTCAAAGATTGGATTTCGCAGGATGATTTCAAACACCCTCGCGATCCCCGCTTGGAACCGG
>JAJPJR010000025.1 GCA_021324165.1 Armatimonadota bacterium | reverse complement strand
TCCGCCTCCGCCTCCGCTGCCGATGCCCCCAGGACCTCCAATCTCGCCGGGGTTGTGCCCGCCGCCCTCGCCACCGCTTTGAAGCGCGAATGCCTCCGGCGAGCCAACCCCGAACCACACCGCATTGGGCAAGTCGCGAGCGTCGGAGAAAGAAAACTTTGCTGAAGCAAGGTTCCCAAGGGTGCGTGCATTCCACATTCCCCCACGTGTTACCGGGTCTCTCCCCGGCTTCGGCCCCAAGTAAGGCCGCATGGGCCTGCCCGACACTTGCGACAGCCTTGCGTGGGAACTCTGCCACGCCGCAGCCACGTGAACACCAACAAAACTGGCCAAGCAAGCCTGAACGAACGTCAGGGTGGCAGAAGCCGAAACCACGAGTCGAAACCAAGATCGCATCATGACCATCTCCTCCCGAAGGTAAATGTTCAAAGCAAGAGACGAAGGTCAGATTGAATTCGGCGCGTTAAATCAGTATTTTGATTGGTAATTTGTTTGTCGAAGGCAACTTTTGTTCTTACTTATGACTAAGTTCTCCCTAAAATGGGGTGAACTTCGTGAGCGAAGCGAACGGTGAAGGGGGTGTGCACAAACTCCTAACCCCCTTCCGGCGCTTCGCGCCACCTTCCCCCTAAATGCAGGGGGAAGGATGGGTTCTGATGATCCACGCTTCATTTATCCACGCTTCCCCCTGGAATCAGGGGGAAGCCCCGTGAGCGAAGCGAACGGTGAAGGGGGTGTGCATAAACTCCTAACCCCCATCCGTCGCTCCGCGCCACCTTCCCCCTAAATGCAGGGGGAAGGATGGAGCATCGGAAGACTTGAATCCGGATCCTGCAAGCGGCCCATCTCTCGCGTCAGAAGCCGATTCAGATCTGGCAGCGATAAGCGGAGAAGCCTGCGCAGCAGGCAACGGTTACTGCCGTTTCAGCACGGGAGTGATGGTTGGATTGATTTCGGCATTGATCGAAAAACGGTCGCCTTCTTCCCAAAAGAGCCGGCCCGTGAATGCGCCCGATAAGAACCTGCGCAAAGCGTCTTCGTTTACAAGGTTGCTCTTTTCGATTTGCGATGCCAATGTCGGCGGGAGTTCATCCAGCTCGACCGTCGCTTGATTGAACGTCGTTTCGATGTGCGTGCCGGTGTATCGGAATGTTCCTTGCGCAACCGTTCGAACCCAGTCTGTATCCGTGAGCGGCACATACATCCACACGCGGATTCTTCCGTCGGCCTGAATGAACGCCTGACCCATTTCGTCATCTCTGCTGAAGCCGTTGCCAACGATCAGCCAGTTGCCGACCACCGAAGGGCTCCGAAAGAAAAAGAACCAAACCAAGGCGGCCGCCAAAACCACTCCGCCGCCTGCCGCTGCCCAAAGAGCCTTTCCCTTCACCGCATCACCCCCGTTGCTGTGTAGGCAACATTATGCACCGATTTTTGGGCTGTTACCAAAGGTGTGGGAACTTTCCTGGCAGCGGCCGCCTTCCGGCATCGCGACAGTCAGCATCAAATAAGGAGGTGTTCTTGAATGAACCTAAAATCGGCGCTTTTGTGCATCTCGACATTGTGGGCCGGCACCTTGAGTGCCCAAACCCCTTGGCACATTAAAGGAGTTCTGAGCGAAGTGTGCTCCTGCTCGATTCCATGCACTTGCAACTTCGGCCAAAACCCTTCGCCCAACGGATTTTGCTGGGCGCTGGTCGCAACGACGATCGAACACGGCAACTATGGCAAAACCAAACTGGACGGTTTGAAGTTTGGTGTGGCCGTCGGCGAAAAAGGGTTTACGATTGTCGTTGACGCGAAGGCGACTCCCGAACAGTCAGAAGCGATGAAAAAACTGGGCGAAGAACTTTGGTGGAAAGCGATGCAGGCAAACGGTGTGCGTGCAAAACTCGATGTGCCGCAAGGTTTGGGCATCGTCGGATGCATTTCTGCACCGATCGAGCACACCTTTGACGGCAGATCGAACCACGTGCGGTTGGGCGACATGGGTGGATTCGATACCGAGTTTTTGATCGGGATTGACGGCAAAACGCCCATTACGCTCGGCAACAACTGGTCCATCAACTTTTCCAAACCGAACGTAAAGGGAAAGGCGGTCAAGGCGCGGTTTTCCGATAAGTTCGGAAACGCCGTGGAATTCGATGGAACGAACGCGAACCACGGGACAATTGATTGGAACGACAAAACACCGGTTTGCTTCCGCTAAAATTGCGGCTCGATGCCGCCCGCGGGTGCAAATCGCAAACTCGAGTTCGAACAGACGGCTCTTGGCGAGCTGCCCGTGCTATATCGGGTGGCCCGCCGACTGACCGGCGATGCGCACCAGGCCGAAGACCTGGTGGCACAAGCCTTGTTAGATGCGGCGAAGGGCTGGCACAGTTTCGACGGCGCTCATCCGCGCAGCTGGCTGATTCGCATTCTGCGAAACCGGTATTTGAGGCATGCACAGCGCGAAGCATCAAAGCCTCGGCACGTGCAGCTGAATGAGGCCGCCGCTATGCAGAAAGATATTTGGGAAGACCTCGACTGGCAGATGATCGGACCGAAGATTCTTGATGCACTGGATGAACTTCCCGAAGAGTATCGCACGGCTGTGTCGCTTTGCGATGTGGAACAGATGAGTTATGAAGACGCTTCGCTCGCAATGCAAGTGCCGATCGGAACAGTTCGTTCGAGAGTGTTTCGAGGACGAAGGTTGCTGCGCGAAAAACTTGCCTGGGTGGTGAACGAAGATGTTTCATAACAAAAATCGAACCGGCCCGCCGTGCAAGCATATGGAAAAACTTCTGAATAAAACTGCCGAAGGATCGGCGCGCGGCATTGCCCGATGGTATGCGCTTGCGCATGCGGCAAGGTGCGGCCCGTGCCGCCGGTTTTTGAACGCGCTCATCGAGATGATCGCCCGGCTGAGAGCGTCCAAGAACGAGGGTTTGCCGGACGAAACCGCACAACGTTTGAAAAGCTCCGCGGCGGCTGCGGCCGCCAATATCCCCTTTGACGATTGACGGCAAGCGGTCATAATGACCGAATGAAAGGAAGAGTTTGGCTGGGTGCGCTGCTGAGTTTGGCGGTCGCTGCGGCGCATGCGCAATATACGTATAACTCCTATTACGACCTGGTTTATACCAACGGAGGAGGCGCGCCGCAGACTCTCGATCTGTTCATTCCGAACAAGCCAGGCACCGATCCGCTTCCTGCGATTGTGTTCGTTCACGGAGGAGGATGGGTGGGCGGAAGCAAAGAGGATTTTCGCGGCTATGCACAGTATTACGCGCAAACCGGATACGTCACCATCAGCATTAATTATCGTTTGACTCCCAACTGGCATTGGATGGCCCAGATTGACGATTGTCAAGCTGCGGTGCGATGGCTTCGGAAATATGCTTCGATCATTCGAGTGAACCCGAACAAAATCGGATGCTGCGGAGCATCGGCTGGAGGGCATCTTGTTTTGTGGATGGGAACGAGTGACACGCTGAACGACCTCGATCCGGATTTGCACGGATATTCGTCGCGGGTGCAGGCCGTTGTGGATTACTTTGGCCCAACCGACATGACCAAACCTTATGAATGGGACCCGAGCATCTGGTTTTTGATCGTTTCTTTGGTGGGCAGAAATCCGGTGAGCGATTATCTTGCTTACGTGAATGTGTCGCCTTTGTATTTTGCATCGCCGGACGATGCGCCGACGCTGATTTTTCACGGCGATTCCGATCCGATTGTTCCTGTCGCTCAGTCGCGCAGGATGGATGCGCGTTTGCGGCAGGCGGGCGTGCCGGTCTGGTATTACGAATATCCTGGACAGGGGCACGGATTCAACGCGTTTTATTCATGGGACAGTTTGATCCGCATGAACGGCTTTTTGGATACATGGTTGAGGGGTTGATTTTCGAGCGCAGATGATCGCAGCAGTTGTTGCAGCTCATTTGGTTTTGGTTGACGACGCCAACTGGTCGGGCGGAGGCAGCGCAGGCGGCTTCGCCAAAAACCTCCAGATTCAGATGGTCTCGGAATCGGTGCATATTACACTTTGTGCAGAACAGGTGCTTGTTCACGCCACGTTCAATTTCAAGAACACAGGCGCTCAGACGACCGTAACGATGGCATTTCCCGACGAAGGAGCGGCGCTATTTGGGCCCGCAATTCAAACCTTTCATTCATTTGTTGACGGTGTCGAAGTGCCCACTAAACGAGTGAGATCGAGTTCACAAGAACCCGGCTCTGTTCGTTATGTTTGGCTGAAGACTGTGTCCTTCGCAAAACTTCAAAAACGCGTTGTGACTGTTGATTATGTTTTGCGCACAGGAGACACATCCGCAGGCGATTTTGGTTCGTACCAGTTTTCGACAGGCGCCACATGGAAAGGCAAAATCGAAGCCATTCATTGCGTGATCGAGTGGCCGG
>JAJPJR010000072.1 GCA_021324165.1 Armatimonadota bacterium | reverse complement strand
GGCCGAAATGAACGTGCCGCTTGCTGCGGGCGGCAAAGCGCATGGAAAGATCAAGGTGAACGTTGCGCTTTCACGCAAATCCGGCTAAAACGGCTTGGTGAGCCACTCATAAAAAGCGTCCAAAACCGTGAGGCACTCCTCCTGACGCTCTCTTGGCAGCAGGTTTGCAGTAACGTCATACGCCTTTCCCGCCTTTGCACAGGCGGCATCAATCCGCTTCGGATCAATGCCGCGCGACGGCATTCGAAGGCGTTCCTCTTGGCTGATTCTCGCCTTGTCGCCGAGCGTCCGGCGGATTTTTCCGATCATATCTTGAATGTTCAGCAGACGATCCAATGTTCCATCGGCGATCGGCTTTGAATTAAGGTCAATGAGCGTTGAGATCATCTCTTCCAAAGCGACTCTCGAGCGCGGCTCGGCATGAACGTTATCGGCGCCGGCGTATCCGTTTGCAATCTCTATGCACGCAGTGCGCCACTGATCGGCCAGCTTCCGATACTTTTGCACCCGGTCTCGATCTGATGTCTGGAGGCGCGCCATCTTCTCCTCATTTGCGCTTCGCAGGCATTCGGCATAGACCGTGCTCGCCGAGTCAACGGCCGCATCGTCGCTGCGTCCGGTCTTCTGAGAATAAAACGCGATCCACTGCTCCGCGCTCATCGCCAAAACTTCGTCGCGCGAAAGCCCCAACCGCACGCCTTGGGTTTGAGCGGGCAACAGGGCCAAGCCAACCAGAATCGAAGCCGAAATCAACATTGCGAGCCTCATATTCCATTTGACGATTTGAACATCCCCAGCAATTCGACCTAACTCTCGAAGGCTGGGCTAAAATGGCCGCGCGTGCAAAGATTTCGGGGCGGACCTCTGCCGGAAAGGCCCAACATCGCTTTAACGGCGAACGATGCGCTCGGCAACTTCGCCGTGTGCACACCCCTGATTCAAGCCCTTCAGTGGAAGTATCCCGGCTGCACGCTCGATTATTACGGAGGCGAGCGCACCAAGCAGTTCGAAGAGCGCGAAAGCGCGATCAGCTGGCGCTGCTCGCTGCATGGTCAGCCGTGGGACGAGGTTGTGCAAGCCGCCCGAGCGCGGGCCGCCGAAATCACTGGTTATCACCTTGTCGTCAATGCCGAAGCGGGCGGGCTCAACAAGCGCCTGGCGGCAGAGATCGGCCAATCCGGATCGGTTTGCGGGCCGTGTTTCGAAAACGATTCCAAAACAGACCTGCCGTTTGAAAATGATGAACGCGGCGATTTGTGGCGTGACAAGAACTGGGTGGACGCCGGGCTTTCGCGGCGGTTTTCGTTTCTTGAAACCGGCTTCATCGGAGAGATTTTTATTCGGCTGTGCTATATCGGCGCGATGCCCGCAGCCGAATGGAAAGGCGGAATCCCAAAATATCGTTTCGCAACAGAGACGCCGCCGATCGAGATTCCTGAGATCATCATCTCAACGGGCGCATCGCTTTCCACCAAACTTTGGCCGCTCGTAAAATGGAGACAGTTTTTGGCCCGGCTGCGCCAGAACGGCTTTTCAGTCGGCCTTGTTGGAGCGCCACCCAAAAAGCAGGTTGAATTCTATCATTCGGCCGAGGATGAATCCAAACTGATCAACGAAGGGCTGGCTGTTGACCTTCGAGGAAAACTTACTCTTCCGCAGGTTGCAGGCGCGCTTCAAAACTGCAAAGCGGTCGTGACGATTGACAACGGCATTCTGCACATCGCCGCCGCGTTCGACAAACCGACAGTCGGTCTGTTTCGTCCGAAGATCGCTAATCTTTGGGCTCCGCCCAATCCGAATCTTCGCGTGGTTTCCGCAAACGATGCCGTTGCCGAAATCTCGGTTGAAGCAGTGGAGCGGGAGTTTCAATCGTTCGGCCTGCGCGCATGACGGGTGAGCCGGTGCCTTGAATGATGCAAAAGCCCGGTGGCCGCATCCAACCGGATGACGCTGATTGAACCATCAATTTCCAGCATTGCCTGCTTGACTTGTTTAATGTCGTTCACTTCGTGCTGGCGAAGCGAGATCATCAGTTCGTCTTCGGTGAGGTTTTCAGATTTTAGGTTTTCGGTCAAAGCCTTGCCGTCTTTTACAAGAAGAACAGGATCGCCTTCCAACACGGATCGAAATTTCGGGCTGTTCATTCTGATTCGCGCAACGATCGCGTTCGCGATGAGCAAGGTTGCCGCGGCGGCGATGCCGCCTGTGAGCGAATTGTCGGGGCCGGTCATCGCGTTTTGCACTGCGTTGGAAATCAGCAGCAGCACGGCAAGATCGAAAGGAGTGAGCTGCCCGATCTGCCGTTTGCCTGTGATGCGAAGCGCGGCGATGATGAAAACGTAGATCACCAAAGTTCGAAGCGCAATCTCTCCCAACTGCCGCCACTCGAAATTCAGCATGAAATTCTCACCAGCCGCGCCTGCGCACGATTTCGACGCCCGCCGCCTGTACGGGACGCGGAGTCGGCGGATCTATCTTTAGAATCTTGACCTTGACTTCCTCGGCGCGGTTGAATCGCGCGATGATCTCTTCGCAAATCACCTCGGCGAGTTTTTCAACGGTTCGAAATCGGTTGCCAAGCGCAACTTCGCACACCACACTCACGACTTTTGCATAATCCACCGACTGGCCCAAATCATCCGCCAGCCGGCGCCCAGTGGCACGCGGCAGCGAAATCGCCAAATCGAACCGGAAGTTTCGGCCTTCGGAGCGCTCCTGCTCGGTAACTCCGTGATGAGCAAACAGCACCAACCCCTCGACGAATACTCGATCCACGAGCGATAGTGTACCAATCGGCGTTCGTCGGGTATATCAGGTCATGCGAACTCTCTCGCGCGCTCCCTTGCTGCTGGTTGGTACGCTTCTGGTTTCGGCAGCGAAGTGCGCTTCCATTGCGTTTCACGTGTCGTATTCCAAAGACGCCTTCGCCGGACCGTTTACTGGAAGAGTGATTGTGTACGTCTCCGCTTTTGATAACAACCCGCGCATGGGCCCCGATTGGATGCGTCCGCAGCCGATGTTTTCCAAGTTTTTCAAATCCGCAATGCCAGGGAAAGAGATGATCATCGCTGATGACTGCGCGTTTTTTCCCGGCCCGCCTTCCACGCTTCAACCTGGTGAGTATTTTGTTCAAGCCGTGGTGGATCGCAACTTAGGAGGCCGCGCAATCGGCTCCAGTTTTGGCAATATCTATTGTGAATCCCGGCGGATCACCGTTCCAGAAAGCGGACAGTTGAACGTGCACCTGGTTTGCGACCGCGTGGTTCCTCGGCGGAAGTTCTTGGAAACTGCAAGAACAAAAGAGTTCGTGATTGAATCAACTTTGCTTTCAAAGTTTTACAAAAGACCCACGAAAATGTACGCCGCCGTCGGACTTCCACACGAATGGTTCGACCATCCCGACCAGAAATTTCCGATTGTGTATGAAGTTCCCGGATTCGGAGGAACTCACTACGACATCGCAGGAACCGAAAACCCTCGAGCCACACATCGCGCGGGTGAACCTTTTATCTATGTGCTCCTCGATCCTGACTGCCCCACCGGACACTGCGTGTTCGCCGACAGTGCGAACAACGGCCCTTGGGGTAAGGCCCTCACAACCGAACTCATCCCTGCTCTCGAGAAAAAATATCGCGCCATCGGAACACCCGGCACACGATTTGTAACCGGCCACAGCAGCGGCGGATGGTCGAGCCTTTGGCTGCAAGTTGCTTATCCCGACTTCTTCGGAGGATGCTGGTCAACGTCACCCGATCCGGTTGATTTTCGCGACTTTCAGCAGATCAACCTTTATGCCCCCAATGCAAATATGTTTTTCGATGAAAACGGAAACCCGCGGCCGATCGCGCGCGAAGGCTCACAAAACCTGCTGTTTTACAAACCGTTCAGCGACATGGAAGTTCCGATTCGCGGCGAGCAGTTGGGGTCGTTCGAAGCGGTGTTCAGCCCAACGGGCCCCAACGGCGAACCCGCCAAACTTTGGAACCGAAAAACGGGCGCAGTGGACCCTAAAGTCGCAGCCGCTTAGAAAAAATACGACATTTCGCTCATCCTCCGGTCTAACTGGAAAATGCTGGAGCCCAAACTTGCGGACAAAATTCATATCTACACGGGACGAACCGACACATTTTTCTTGGAAGGCGCGGTGAAGCTTTTGAAACAAGAGATGGAATCGCTGCACGCGAAATGTGTGATCGAACTGTTTCCTGGCAACCATTTTACCGTTCTAACCCAGCAGCTCCGCGATCGCATTGACCGCGAAATGGCCGCACAGTTCAAAGCTGCCCATCAGAATGGAGGTGCATCGTGAAACGTGGAGCGCTTTATCTGCTGCTGTTTGCGGCGCTTGCCGGATGTTCGCGCGCAAAGCCCAAAGGGTGGATTGAGTGGACATCGGATGATTGGGGAGTTTCGGTGATTTTTCCCTATGCTCCCGAAAAAACCGTGGCGCCTTCGATTCGCGGCACCGTACGATCCGAAGCGTTTACGGCCGGAGACGCCGTTCGTTATCAACTCATCTGCATCGAGCTGATTGATGAACTGAAAACCAACGCCGACATCGAACGATCCTTAGACAGCGTCAAAGCCGCCGTTGAAAAGAACGGCGCCGGCAAATTGCGGGAAGAACGAAGAGACAATTTGGGAAGCTGCCCCGGCAAACGGTTTGTGTTCGACACACGAGACGGCCGGGTCTACACCTATCGCTGCGTGATTCGGGACGCGCGGACTTATGCCCTCGGCGTTGTGTCCACCAAAGCGAAAGCCTCCGCACCCGAAGTGCAGCAGTTTCTGGAATCGTTGCGATTCAAATAGGAGGATAATATGAGCCTTCGCATAGCAGCATTGTGTGCCGCATTTGCGGTTTTTGCAACCCAACAGCCCAAACCGCTTTCATGGGAGAATGTCAAACACGTTTTTGATAAGCTGAAAATCGAATACAAAACGGCCAAATCGCAAGCCGGCGATGAAATGATGCTCTGCACGTATAAGGCAGGCGGATGGACGCTCCCGATGGACGTATCGTTGAGCGACGATCATCGTGTGCTGTGGATCGTGATGAAACTCACAGCCATTGACGATCCGGCAAAGACGCCCCAATCGTGCGCCATGGGTCTGTTGGAACTCAACGATTCCATCGGTCCGAGCTCGTTCTCTTTCGACCGCTCAGAAAAGCGGTTTCTGCTGAACACCCAACTTGCAAACAACGGCATTACGATGGAAAACCTTCAGGATGAGCTGGATCGAATGCTCGACGTTCTGAAAAAATCGCAAAAGTTTTGGGATCAAAAGTCTTGGGCCAAGGGCTAAACCAATCCCAAACGCACCAAGTCCTTAAGCATCACCAGTCCGATCACCTCGCCGTTTTGCAGCACCGGCATTTCGCCGATTTTCCTTGGCAGGCTTTCAAACATCTCCAGAGCATCCACCGCCAATGCGTTCGCATCCACGGTTTGCGGGTTCGCGTTCATCATCTCTGCCGCAGTTAGATTAAACGCTTTTTCGCCGAAAGCCTCCATTTGGCGGCGGACATCGCCGTCCGTGATGATTCCGCGAAGCGAACGGTTCTCATCAATCACCACCGCCGCGCCTGCGCCTGCTTGCGTTATGGCGTGCAAAACATCCAGAAACTTGGTCTCCGGCCTCACCAACGCAAGATCGTCGCCTTTGCGCATTGCATCAACCACGCGCATCAGCAGACGCCGCCCCAACGCGCCTTGCGGATGAAAGAGCGCATACTCTTCTTTTGTAAACTGTCGTTCGCGCATCACCGCAAGCGCAAGCGCGTCAGAAAGCGCCATCATCACACTGGTGCTTGTGGTGGGAGCCAGGTTGTGCGGACACGCTTCCCGTTCGATGCGCACATCCAAAACCAGATCGCTCAGTTTGGCTGCGGTGCTGTTGGCGCGTCCGGTAATCAGAACGGTTTTCGCTCCGATCTGCCGCAGGGGTTGAAACAGCCGCAGTATCTCTTCGGTTTCTCCGCTGTTGGTGTAAATCAGCACCAGATCGTCCGAAGTCACCATCCCCAAATCGCCGTGCACGGCATCGGCCGCATGCAGAAACAGGCTCGTCGTGCCGGTGGAACTGAATGTGCTGCTTGCTTTGCGCGCAATGTCGCCGGCCTTTCCCA
Organism: Armatimonadota bacterium; assembly: GCA_021324165.1. Classification (GTDB taxonomy): domain Bacteria; phylum Armatimonadota; class Fimbriimonadia; order Fimbriimonadales; family ATM1; genus JAJPJR01. The sequence continues at coordinate 5,386 of JAJPJR010000072.1, read as the reverse complement.
CTCCGGTGGTAACGACGCGGCCCTTGCAGGCCAGAATCCAGCAGGCCGCGGTTTCAAACGTTGCGTCCAACCGCTCGGACAAACCCACGATCTCTTTCGCCGCCATATCCAGCACCGTGCGCATCGCTTGAAGCATGCAACGATCATACCGCCCGCAGACGGTATGATCCCCACTCCGATGCCAAACGACAGACCCGCCGAAGTCGAACGAGCCCAAGCATGGCTCACCGAAAACGAAAGCAGTTTAATCCAGCACCTTCGGGAACTCCTAACAATTCCCAGCGTTGAATCCGAGCCCGCCGAAGGGGCCCCTTTCGGAATCGAATGCAGGCGCGCTTTGGATTATGTTCTGAACCTTGGAAGCGCTTGGGGAATGACAACCAAAAACGTAGACGGCTTTGCGGGACATGCCGAATTCGGAAACGGTGAACCGATGGTCATGTCACTTGGCCATCTCGACGTCGTCCCCATCGGATCGGGTTGGAAGCACGACCCTTGGGGAGCGCAAATTGATGGAGATTACATTTACGCGCGTGGAACCTCCGATGACAAAGGCCCGACCATGGCCGCGTTTTATGCCGCGCGCGCACTCAAAGAAACCGGCGCGAACCTTCCAGCCCGCATTCGCATCGTTTTTGGATGCGACGAAGAGAGCGGCTTCAAATGCGTTGAACGGTATTTTCAAACCGAAGAAGCGCCGGATTTTGGAATCGCGCCCGATTCGGGGTGGCCGTTGTATCACGCCGAAAAAGGGATCGCAAACATCGTGGTTTCTGCGCCGCTTCCCGCCGGCAATCTTAATCTGATTTCGCTGGAAGCAGGAAGCCGGCCGAACATCGTCCCCGATGAAGCGACGGCCGTGCTGCAATGCTCGCCTTCAACTGCCGCACACGCTCAGCAGATCGCAGATTCGTACTGGGATAAAAACCTGAAAATCGAACTGAGCGGCGATACGATCCGTTTGACTGCATTCGGCAAATCCGCCCACGGATCTACTCCGTTTCTTGGCGACAGCGCGGCAACCCGAGCGCTTCGATTTGCTCTCGCGCTTGCGGGACCCGATCAAGCCAAGCAGTTCACCGATCTGTTGATGCTCACTCACCCAAGCGGAGCCGGAGTGGGAATCGAAGGTCAAGATGAGATTTCGCGCGATTTGACTGCGAATGTCGGAATCGTTCAAACCCAGCAAGGACGGCTGCAGTTCACAATCAACGTGCGGTATCCCGTCGCATGGAAAGGCGAAGAACTTCGCCGACGAGCAGAAAATTTTCTGCAAGCCGAACGGCCCGATTATCGCATCGAACAGTTCGACGACAGCCCGCCCCTTTTCTTTCCCACGAACCAAGAGCCCGTGCTGAGTCTGATGAACGTTTACGAAATCGAAGCAGGCGACGGAAAGCAGCCCGGCGTGATGGGCGGCGGCACCTATGCCCGCGCGGTGCCGAACACCGTGAGCGTTGGAACCGGCTGGGAAGGCGACGGCCCCGCCCACGAACCCGACGAACGCATCCACATTTCGCATCCTCTAAAGATGGCGAAGATTTATGCGCACATGCTTTATGCGCTCGCTCATGCCGCCGCGAAAAAATAAGCCGCAATCGCTGCGGACATTGTGGCAATGAAATTCACCGCGTTGTTCGAAAGCCACGGAAATCCATACGCAATCCGAGTCTCCTTTCCAGGCTCGTCGGCGATCTCGCCTTTATCACCGCGATAATGTCCTTGAAACAGATCGCCCAACACGCTGTCTAACATGCACGCGAAAAACCCAACCGTGGTGATCATTGCGGCATGCGTCGCCTGACCAAACATCGCGCCGGAGATCGCAACGATTCCCGCTCCTGCATATGCCGCAAACAAACCTTGCACGGAAATCCCTCCGCTCGCCCCGATGGTTGTGGGCTCCAATGTGGACGCTCGAAACGCGCGCTTCCCAAACCTTAAACCGATTTCAGTCGCCCACGTATCGGCGTTCGCCGCCGCGAAACACGCAATGGCGGCCGGAAGGTGGCCCTTGATTCCGAACGCCAAATGCAATGCGCAGAACGCGGCTCCGGCGCCTCCGTTGCAAACCACCTGCCAGCCGTTTCGTGGTTCGTGTCTTTTCTGTCTGCGAGACGGCAGCATTCCAAGCGCAGACGATGTGCTGAAAAAAATGAGAAGAGCAATCGTCGCAGCCCAACCGCCGCCCAGCCACACAATCGAGCCCACGACAAACGCAGCGACCGCACCGCTGATCGTAAGCCAGCCAACGAAAAAACCAGCGATGCAGATTGCGGCGGCAGCCGAAACTCCAATCACCCTGGAAGGATACTTTCAGCGGCTGGCCGGTAGAATTCTGCGCTGATGGATTTTCAACCGACTCCCGAACATAACCTGATCCGCGAAGCCGCTCGAAAGTTTGCCGAACAGGAACTCGCGCCCGGACTCGCCGAGAGAGACCGCGCCCATCAATCCGATTCCGAATCCCTAAAGAAAATGGCGCGCAGCTCGTTTCTTGGTGTTTCTCTGCCCGCAAAATACGGCGGCACCGATTCCGATTACATCAGTTTGGGAATCGTTTGCGAAGAGTTCGAGCGCGTAGATACCTCTTTCCGAGTGGTGATGAGTGTGCATTCCGGACTGCACTGTCTTACGCTTTTGCAATGGGGCACCGCCGAACAGAAGCAGCGCCTGCTTGCACCGCTCGCAAAAGGCGAAAAGATCGGTGCCTTCGCCCTTACGGAACCGAACGCCGGAAGCGATGCGATCAACATCCGCACGCGCGCCGAAAACAGAGGTTCTGAATATGTTCTCAACGGCCAGAAATCATGGATATCGCTTTCTGATTATGCTGATCAGTTTCTGGTCATCGCCCAGCTCGATGGAAACGACCGATCCGAAAAGAAGCACGTTGCGTTGATCGTAGATCGGAACATGCAGGGTTTCAGCAGCCGCCCGATCAAAGGCAAACTGGGTGTGCGCGCGGGCAATACTGGAGAAATCTTTTTTGATGATGTGCGCGTGCCCGTCGAAAACCGAATCGGCGACGAAGGCGACGGATTCAAAGTCGCGATGTCGGCGCTGGATCACGGAAGGTACACGGTAGCGGCAGGCTCCGTCGGCATCTCGGCGGCATGTTTGCAAGCGTGCGTGAAATATGCGAACGAACGCACCGTGGGCGGCGAACCGATCGGCAAAAAACAGCTCGTTCAGCAGATGATCGCCAACATGTCGGCGGCCTGCGATATCGGACGCCTTCTCTATTTTCAAGTTGGCTGGATGAAAAACGCTGGGCTTCGGCACACGCGCGAGGTTTCGCTTGCAAAATGGCAGAACTGCAACATGGCGTTTCAATCCGCGCACGATGCGATCGAAATCCACGGTGCGTACGGCTATTGCGATGAGTTCCCGGTAGAACGGCATTTTCGCAATTCGCGCGGGGCGATGATTTATGAAGGAACGCGCGAAATTCACACCCTGGTGCAAGCGGAATACGCGCTTGGGTATCGGCAGGATCGCCCCCTAAAACGAACCCTGCCGAAATGGCCGTTCGGCGATGATGCCTAATCTCAGATCACACGCGTAGACTCGGCGGATCGAAAACTCCGGCACGTGCAGGTGCTCGCATCGCCGCGGCACATCGTGGGAGTGTGCACCGATTGCCGGTGCCCGCATTCGCACAAAGGGTCCGACAACGAGGGCCGCATCTGAACAACGGCCGCCCCGTTTCGCGCCGCTTCCGATTCCGGCACCACCACAACCACCGCATGGCGCAGAGGCACCTCTTCGTGAACCGTCGAAGGCACGTCTTCGAACACCCAGTCCACCTCTTTCACCACAAACCGCTTCGTTTCGCCGCAGTGCAGTTCCATCACATCGCCTGCTCGGGGCAGTTCGCCCTCCCAATGGTGCTCGACCACCAGGTCCTCGCCGCCGCCGTCCGGCTTTATTCTTAGGATCATTGAACCTCCAGGCCAATCGGCCTCCTTTTCATAGTACGCAATTTCAGGGGAGTTGGCAACATTTCGGGACTTTTTCCGGCAGGCCGGGGGCCTGCCCTCCCCGCCGCCCCCCGCCGGGCACCGTTGATTTTACAGGTTGCTTGGGCTATACTCTCCAGGTCTACTGGGCTTACCGGCGCTCGAAACTTTGGAAAGGAGCGCAGGAACGCCCCGGATCACAACTGCACAGGAGGTGCACTAAATGAAAACTGTTGCCACAGCACTCGCTGGCATTTTGGCGACATGCGCAATGGCGGCCACGGACAAGGCGCCGCAAAACGACTCAGGGAAAAACGTCGAGGTTACGGTCGCGGCAGCGTTCCCGACAGGCGACGTGAAAGACCAACTCAACGGAGACACCGGCTGGATGCTCGGGATTGACTCCTATTGGAACAGCGCCGGGATGAACATGGGCAAAGGCACCAACATCTTCTTCGGCGGAAGAGCGTTCTGGGTTGGCGCCGACGCCGACATGAAGGCCATCGGCGCGCACGTCGGGCTGCGATTCGACTTCCAAACGGGAGGGATGGGCAGCGGCGTGTTCTATGCGAAAGTTGCCGGCGGATACTACTCCTCGAACTTCGACGTTGGAGGCGGCGATATCGCTGACACCGGTTTCGGCGGATTCGCTGCTCTCGGATATTCGATGACCGGACACGGCTCGACTCCTTGGGGCTTGGAGGTTGGCTACTACTGGCTGCCTTCCGTCACGGGGATTGACAACACAGGCTGGTATGCCGGCGCGACGTTTCGATTCTAATCGGTAGTTCCTGATCCTTGCGCGCCTCTTCGATTTTTCGGGGAGGCGCGTTTTTTGTTGCGCCGATGGCACGATAGAAGTCACAAAAGGTTCTGAAACCTCACGAGCCCGGAGGCGGCGGAGTGGTCTCCGGTTCTTCCTTGGGTGCAAGCACGTCGGGGCCCTTCGCGATGATCGCCGGAAATGCCGTGTAATAGCTCGAGCCGATCTTCTCCCGCTTGATTTCCACGCCGTCTTTTTTGACGATGCGCCAGGTGAGGCACGAATGTCCGCCGCTTCCTTTTTCGATCACCTTGGTGGTGCCGGGCGGAAGCGTGGGGTCGTTCACATACTTCACTCCCTGGCCCCAGCTGGAATGGTTTGTAACTTCCAGGCTCACCGACAATCCGGGATCCTTTTTTCCCAGAATTCGAAACGTCAGCGCGCCGCCGTGCACTTCGCTCACGATTGCAATCGGAGTTGCCATCGTGTTTTTGAAAACCAAGTCAATGCTGCCATAACTTGCGGTTGCGTCGCGGCCCAGCGGGACGTATCGCACAGGCATCGAATGGTTTTGGCGCTTGACAATTTCGAGGTTGGCAAACAGCGCCGCGTTGAACAATGTGGTAACGGTCTGGCAGATGCCTCCGCCAAAACCCATTTC
>JAJPJR010000032.1 GCA_021324165.1 Armatimonadota bacterium | reverse complement strand
GCAATACCGCAGCCTGGATCGAAGCAGATAGTTTATGGCCGCTCTGCTGGGAATTGACGTCGGCACCTCGGCTTGCAAACTGGCGGCGGTCAATCATAACGGCGAACTTTTGCAAACCGCCAGCTGTGAGTATCCCCTCCTTACGCCAAAACCTGGATGGACGGAACAAAACCCCGAAGACTGGTGGAACGCCGTGCAAAAAGGGATCGCCAAAATCAATATGCAGTTCGATGCGATCGGCCTTTCAGGACAGATGCACGGGTCGGTGTTTTTGAACGTTAAAGGGGAGGTCATCAGGCCGGCACTGTTGTGGAACGACCAGCGCACCGAATCCGAAGTCGAACAGATGAACGCTCTGGCAAAAGACGAGCTGCTGAAAACCACCTGCAACCCGCCGATGACAGGTTTTCAGGCTCCCAAAGTTCTTTGGTTGAAAAAGTGGGAGCCAGAACACTATAAGGAAGTCCGCAAAGTTCTTCTTCCAAAAGATTACATCAGGTTTCGATTGACTGGCGAATTCGCAACCGACGTAACCGATGCGAGCGGCGTCGGGCTTTTCGACGTGCCGAACCGGCGATGGTCGAACGCACTGATCGAACGGTTCGAACTCGATCCCAGCCTGTTTCCGCCGGCTTTCGAAAGCGGCGAAGCCGCCGGACGTGCCGGCAAAGCCGTGGCAGCAGCCGGAGCGGGCGATCAGGCCGGGGCGGCGGTGGGAATCGGCGCGGTTTCGAGCAGCGTGGTTTCGATGAGTTTAGGAACGAGCGGCGTTGTGTTCTCGGCGCAAGATTCGCCGAGTTATGACCCGGGCGGCCGCGTGCACACGTTTTGTCATGCCAATCGCAAATGGCACGCGATGAGCGTGATGCTCAGCTGCGGCGGCGCGCTGCAATGGGTTGTGGATCGGTTTGGATTCCAAAACTTTGCTGAATTCGATGCGTTCGCAAGCCGGGCAAGGTTGTCCACCGAACTGTTCAAGCCGTATCTTGCGGGTGAACGCTCTCCGCACAACGATCCCAACCTTCGGGCGTCGTTTTCCGGTCTTGGATTGTCCACCGGCAAACCCGAAATTGCGTTCTGCACTCTTCTGGGTGTTTCATTCGGTTTGTTGGAAGGTTATGACGCGCTGATGACGCTTCGCACCGCACCGTGCAGTGCGATTCGCGTAAACGGAGGCGGCAGCAGAAGTGACTTTTGGATGCAAACCCTTGCCGACCTGTTTGGCGTGCCCACGCAGCGGATGAGCGTGGACGAAGGGCCTGCTTTCGGCGCGGCGCTGTTGGCCGGAGTGTCGGCGGGAGTTTGGAGCAGTGTGCACGATGCGTGCGAACACGCAGTGCGGATATCTCAGGTGTTCGAGCCGAATGCTCGAAAACACGCATGGCTGCGGCAGGAATTTGAACGATGGAAAAAACAGCCGCCGTTTTGTTAGCGGTGTTTGCAATCGCCGCCTGCCGAATCGCTCCGTCGAGCCGTTCGGTGGTCGGTCATTGGAAAGGTGAACCGATTGTTCCAGAAGGTTTGGATCGCAACGATCCATCGCTTCGGTTCCAGATCAACGCCGCAAATGAGAGCGAACTTCAGATCTTTGACAACGGAAAATACCGTCTCGATTTGATGACAAGAATCGAAGGCGTGTGGAGCCGCGACGGCGCGAACGTTCGGCTGCGCGCCGAAACCGTTGGAGGGCTGCCCGTGAACCGCCCCGATGCGAGCGGAACGATCGTCCGCGCTGCTGACATGGTGGGCGATTTTCAAAACGGCGAAATTGTTTTCCCCGCAGGCAGATCGTCTCCCATTGGAGTTCGGTTCACTCGACAGGTTCGGTGATCTCATCCAGCGGCAGAAAAATCGAAAAGGTTGATCCCACATTAAGATCGCTTTTCACGTCCACCCGCCCGCCGTGCGCTTCGACGATGTGCTTTAGAATGCTGAGTCCAAGACCGGTTCCGCCTGTTTCGCGCGAGCGCGCCCTATCAACCCGATAAAACCGTTCGAAAATGCGGGGAAGATGTTCGCTCGCGATTCCGATGCCGGTATCTGAGACTTTGAACACCGCGCATCGGTTTTCTGTTGACAAGGAAACTAAGATGGAGCCTTCATCGGTATAGCGGATCGCGTTCGACACAACGTTCAGCATGGCGATAACCAGCTGCGAATCGTCGCCCTGCACGAACACGCCGGGTTGAATATCGCACGACCATTGAAGGCCCGCGTTTTCGGCACGCGGTTCCATTTGCGAACAGACGTATCTTGCAAGTTCCGAAAGATCGCACCTGTGCTTTTGGGGCGGCTGAGATTCCGCTTCGGAAAGCGTCATCAGGTCTTCCGAAATCAAGGTCAAACGATCCACTTCGGAAAGTATCTTTTTCAAATACCTTCTGTGTTTTTCATCGCTGAGGTGTGCTTCGTCGAGCACGGTTTCGGCCATAGAACGAATGGTGGCCATCGGCGTTCGCAGTTCGTGGCTTGCGTTGGCAACGAAGTCTGCGCGCAATCGTCGCGTTTGTGTAAGTTCCGTTCGGTCGTGCAGCGACAGAACGAGCATTTCAGCGCCATATTTCGCGGGCCAACAAGCTGCCAAGTAGTCGCGGGTCTGGGGATAATTCAGAGTGATATTTTGCGTACACGCTTCGCCGATTTCCGCAGCCGACTCGATTAGTTTCTGAAGATCAACGCTCAGGCTTATTTCAAGAACGGTTTTGTTTTGCAAGTCGGATCCGAACACGGTCTGTGCGATCTGGTTTGCAAAAGCGACCGTGCCGGATTTTCGGCACATCAACAGAATGCACGGCAGCGAGTCGCAAACGCTCAACGCCTTTGATCGCTCCGCATCAACCCGCTCGAGATTCGAGCGCGCGGCTTCCTCCGCCTCGTGGAGAGCGGCAGCAAGCTCACGGATTCGCGATTCACGCTTCAGAATGAGCCCCAGCAGCAGAAGGCAAAACAGTGCGAATGCCGCCGCCCCAACCTTTAGGCCCGAACTGTGGCCGGTCAATGCGAACGCGAAGCAAACAGCCGAGATCAGCGCAAAAACGCAGATCAAAAGCAGGTATGGGGCGCGGCGCACCCTATTAGATTATCCGCTCTTGGTAGAATCGCCGCCAATGACTCGATCTACGACGGTCGTCGGGGTGCTGCGCGATGGGAACGTGGCGGTAGCCGCCGATGGACAAGTTACGCTATCCGAATCAACGATCATCAAATCCGCCGCGCGCAAAGTGCGAAGGCTTGGCAGCTCGAACGTGATTGCTGGATTTGCGGGAAGTGTCGCCGATGCGCAGGCTCTTCAAGAGCGTTTCGAAACCAAACTGGATCAGTATAAGGGCAGCCTGCTGCGCGCCGCGGTGGAATTCGCCAAAGAGTGGCGAACCGATAAAGTCCTTCGCAATCTGAATGCGATGATGGTGGTGGCTGAACACGGAAAACTTCTGGTTGTTTCGGGAGACGGAAACGTTCTTGAACCGGACGACGGCGTTGCAGGAATCGGTTCGGGCGGAGCATTCGCTATGGCAGCCGCACGCGCGCTCCTTCGGCACACGAATTTCAGCGCAGAACAGATTGCCCAACACAGTCTGCAGATTGCAAGTGAAATCTGCGTGTACACCAACGACAAGATTGTGATCGAAACCGCGTAGCGGTTTTATTAGATCGGCGTGGTGATGTTCAACGCCGCATCATCCACAACGCCCACATACCAGTGCTCGATCTCATCGCCAAAGACCGGCACCTCGTGCCAATCGTAGTGATAACCCGAAACAAGCTCCTGATGCAACAGTCCGGTTGGCAGCAGGTATCGCGGCACCCACACCTCTTTCAGCACGGGATACATCGAACAAGGAAGCGGGTCGAGCATCAACTTGTAGTCGTCGCTGGTGTCTACAACCGTGATCTTGGCAAGATTGTATTTCCACAAGTCGTCGGCGATCCTCGCCATCGTGCACCTCCGTGTCTATGGGGAGGGACGATGGGGGTTTCGGAAACGATTCGTGATGCCGAAGCGCCCAATCTTTCAGCAGGCAGCCAGGCCGAACGGCAGAAGAAGTTGGGACGGGATTCAAAGTAAACTTACGATTCCCATGCCCACTGAAGCCGCCGTTTTGGACGCGTTGCGACAGGTGCGCGACCCCGATCTCCTTCGAGACATCGTTTCTCTTGGATTTGTGCAGGATTTGAGCGTTCAGGGCGGGCGGGTTTCGTTCCGGCTGGAACTCACAACCCCGGCTTGCCCGGTGAAAGATCACCTCAAGTCGCAGGCCGAGGAGGCTGTGTCCGCACTCGACGGCGTGTCGCACGTCGAGATTCTGCTTTCGGCAAGGGTGCGCGACTCGATGCACGACTCGCCTCTGCTGCCTGGGGTGAAAAACGTTGTGGCGGTCGCTTCGGGCAAAGGCGGGGTTGGAAAAAGCACCGTGAGCGTGAACCTTGCGGTGGCGCTTGCGCAAAGCGGCGCCGAAGTCGGGCTGCTGGATGCGGATGTTTACGGCCCAAGCGTTCCGATGATGCTCGGCGCGGCGCACGAAAGACCGATGACTCAGAATCAGAAAATCATCCCGATTGAAAAGTACCGGTTGAAAACGATGTCGTTGGGACATCTGTTGGAAGAAGGCCAAGCGGTGCTGTGGCGCGGGCCGATGGTCGCAGGAACCGTGAAGCAGCTGTTGGAAGACGTGGATTGGGGCGATCTGGATTATTTGATTGTGGACCTTCCGCCGGGTACAGGAGACGCGCCGATGTCCTTAGCGCAGTTGGTTCCGCTCACCGGAGTGGTGATCGTGGCCACTCCGCACGATGTGGCGGCAAACATAGCGGGCAAATCGGTGAAGCTTTTCGAACGGCTGAAGGCGCCGATCATCGGCGTGATCGAGAACATGGCGGGTTTTGTGTGTCCATCCTGCGGCGCCGAAACCAAAGTTTTCGCAGGAAAAAGCGGCGAACAGTTGGCCGCACAGTTCGATGTGCCGTTTTTGGGCTCGATTCCGTTGGACGCTTCGGTGAGCGCATCGGGCGATGCGGGGGTGCCTTGTGTAATCGCGTCGCCGGAGTCATCTGCCGCCGACTGTTTTCGCTCGATTGCCGGACGCCTTGCGATGGAGACCAGCAAACAGGCGATGGCGCAGCAAACCTCCGCAATCTGACCGTTCTTCCGCCTTCGGAAAGATTCTTCGAACGCCGTCAGCGCAAGCCCGTAATAGAACCTCGGACATGCGCGAATCACTGCTCAGGAGAACGGTATGAAGAAAGTTTTATGGATGTTGATTGCGGCATCGTCGGTGTGCGTTTGGCCGACCGCTGCGCCCGCACAATTTAGCGTAACTAATTTGGTATCGGACGGCTCTGTTCCCGCTGTAACGATTGATCCCAACCTTGTTAACGCGTGGGGAATCTCGCTCAGCCCGACTGGACCGTTTTGGATTGCAAACAACGGAACAGGAACCTCGACGTTATATGACGGCGACGGCGTGCCTCAGCCACCCGGCAACCCGCTTGTGGTCAGCATTCCTCCCGCTGATTCGGCACCGACCGGAACCGCGTTTTATGGCGGAAACGGATTTGTGGTGAGCGAAGGACCGAAAAAAGGCCCGTCGAGGTTTCTGTTCGTTACCGAAGACGGCGTGATTTCGGGCTGGAGTCCCGGCGTGGACTTTACGAACGCGATAACGGCCATTGACAATTCGGCATCCGGCGCTTCGTATAAAGGGTGCGCAATGGCGAAGTTGGGACAAGATGATGCGTTGTTTGCGACGAATTTCGCCGCGCGGCGAGTCGAGGTTTACGACCACAAATTCCGCTTGGTTCGAACGTTTACCGATCCTCGTGTGCCGTCCGACTTTTCACCGTTCGGCATCGCAAACGTGAGGGGTTTTTTGGTTGTGACGTTTGCAAAGCGCGATCCCGACACGGGCGACGACATTCACGGGCCTGGAAACGGTTTCGTTGATCTTTTCAGGCCGAACGGCGTTTTGGTGCGGCGTTTGGTTTCGCACGGCGTGCTGAACTCTCCATGGGGGATCGCGCTGGCGCCCAGCGATGCGTTTGGAAAGTTTCACGGCGCATTGCTGATCGGAAACTTCGGCGACGGAACGATCAATGCGTTCCGCTTTGGAAACGGCGCTTACTTGGGCACACTGTCCGACGAGAACGATGAGCCGATCGTGATTGACGGTCTTTGGGGTTTGAGTTTCGGCAACGGAGTGATGAGCGATGAAGACGATCTGTACTTCACGGCCGGGCCGGACGACGAACAGCACGGGCTGTTCGGCGAAATCGCCTTGGAACAGGGCCGAGATGATAGCGTAAAACGTTGATGACAGGAGTCAATCAAGCCCTTCCCCCCTTTTCAAAGGGGGGAAGGTGCCCGCAGGGCGGATGGAAGGTTGTCTTCCAGCGATTCTCTCAGCGAGATAACGGTTAAACTTCCATCAACTCCGCGTCTTTTTTCTTTTGCAGCTCGTGGATTTCGGCGATGTATTTGTCGGTGAGTTTTTGCACCTGCTCTTCATATCGTTTTTCTTCATCGTCGCCCATCGCTTTTTCCTTTTTCAGCGTGCGCAGATGCTCCATTACGTCGCGGCGGATGTTGCGGACGGCCACGCAGCCTTCTTCCGCGCGGTTGTGAACCTGCTTTACCAGATCTTTCCGCCGCTCTTCGGTCATGGGCGGGAAGTTCAAACGGATTCCGGTTCCGTCGTTCACGGGTGCCATTCCCAAATCGCTTTTCAAAATCGCCTTTTCAATGGCAGGAAACGAACTTTTGTCATAAGGCTGAATGAGCAGCTGTCTGGGTTCAGGAACGCTGATGTTCGCAATCTGCGTCAGCGGAGTTTCGGTGCCGTAGTAATCCACATGCACCCGCGCCAACACCTGAGGGTTTGCGCGCCCGGTTCGGTAACTTTGAAAATCGCGCAGCGTGGCTTCTACGGCTTGCTGCATTCGGTGCTCGCCATCTTTAATGAACTTTTCTGCTTGTTGTGTCACTTTTCACCTCCAACCCAAGTTCCGATATTCTCGCCCATCACCGCCTTCAGCATCGAGCCCTCTTCAAACACGCTGACGACGATGATCGGCAGGCCGTGTTCTTCGCACATGGTGAACGCGGTTTGATCCATCACGCCGAGTTTGTGCGAAATCGCATCGTCATACGTCACTTTCGAATACCGCAGAGCATCGCCGAATTTCACCGGGTCTTTGTCATAAACGCCGTCAACTTTGGTCGCTTTTACCAAAGCGTCGGCGCTGATTTCAAGGGCGCGCAGAACGGCGGCCGTATCGGTTGTGAAAAACGGATTGCCGGTGCCGGCAGCCACGATCACCACGCGGCCCTTTTCCAAATGTCGAACAGCGCGCCGGCGGACATAAGGTTCGCAAACCGCTTGCACGGTTACGGCGCTCATCACGCGCGTCAGCACCCCTTGTTTTTCGATCGCCTCTTGCAAAGCCAGCGAATTGATGAGTGTGGCGAGCATGCCCATCTGGTCGGCAACGGCCTGATCAATGCCCGATTCTTTGCTCAATCGGTCGCCGCGGATGAAGTTTCCGCCGCCCACCACCACCGCGATCTGTACTCCCTCTCGGGCCACCCGCGCGATCTGTTCGGCAATGAACCGCACCATCGGAGCGTTCAAGCCCGATTTTTCTTCTCCGGCGAGGGCCTCGCCGCTCAACTTCAACAGCACTCTGTTCAGGCGCGGTCTGTCGGCTTCGGAAGACATAGGTGTGGGCGCCCGAAAGATTACTCTACCGGCAGTGCTCGCAAACGCCCACCGTTTCGATTCGGGTGGTTTCCGAAAGGAACCCCTGGCGCGAAGCCGTAACCCCGATTTCGATTCCCGCCGCCTGCGACGGCGGGAGTTCTTGCACGCAGCCGCATTTCGAGCAGATCAGATGCAAGGTTTTCGACTCTTCGCCGGGCCGGCCCGTGCAGGCCAAATACCCGTCCACACTGCCGATGTGATGCACCAGTCCGGCCGCTGCCAGGGCAGAAAGAATCCGGTAAATGCTCACCACATCAATCCTGCCGCCCGAGCGCTTGACGGCATCCCGAATCTCATACGCCCCCATCGGTTTGCGGGTGGCCCCTAACGTTCTCAGAACGAGCCTTCGCGGGGTCGTTACGCGCAGGCCAGCCGCCTTAAGGCGTTCGAGCGCTCTGGATTCGAACTCCGAAGCCAGGCTGGGTTCCACGGCGTTGCAGTTGGCTGTGTTCATCCCTCGAGATAGATTCTGACGGATTTGACGCGATTCGGGCGTCCATTTCGTCTTGGAACCTGAAATAAATCGCCTGTTTTGGGGTGAAATTGCCCCGAAACGCGGCGAATCTCAGATAGAATCTGGCTCGAAGCCGACCTGTAAGATTCCTCAGGTTCGGCAAAATGAGCAGCCGGGAGGAAAAATGGTTGAGTTCTATGATGTCAAATCGCGCAAGAAGGTGAAAATCTCGGAAAGCGCAATTACGAAGAAAAAGATGACCAAGAAGACCAAATCGGGAACCCAGACGCGCTACGCGTTGATCGGCACCCACGACGGTCGGAACCTTTGGAAGTTCGTGAACGAGGAGCTGTATAACAAAACCGACGTAAAAGAAGTCAAATAAAGCCGCGGATTGCGTCCACAGGACCGGGCGATGGCGGAACCGGGGCCGGTTTACTGCTTTTCGGTTTTAGAAGAGGCGGCTCCCTTGTTTTGCGGCGGAGCCAGTTTGCTCCCGGGGCCATACGACTCCGGTCCTCGGATCGCAAACCACATGATGACGCCCAAAATCACCAGCACCACAAGCCCGATGGTCACGAGTTGGCGGAAGTCCCTCTTCATGGGGGGAATCTTACCTCTGGCAAAACTTCGGCGGGTGTCGTTCGTCATCACAACATAAGCCGTGTTCTGTTCTGTCATCGCCGCTTGTGTGTTTGCCGTTCCTGTTCAAGGTTCAGGAACGGGCGCGTGGCGCAGCCTTGAACTTCCCGATGCCCAGATCGCTCTCGAACTGCCGGTTCAGCCCAAGCGGCTGGAAACGAAAATTCGAGCCGAGGCGGCAAAGCTGATCGAAAAGCAGGTGAGTTATGAGGCTTCGGTCCCCGGAGCGTACTTTCTGATCCGCTACACGCTTTATGCCGAAAACGTGGCCGTGGACTTGAAAAAGGCCGTACAAGGGGCGATTGATGGAATCAAGTCCCAGGCCGGCGTGAGCGACGTTCGGTTTACAACCAAAGACGTTCGGCGCGAAGACAAGCCCGCGGTGTCGCTGGAAGGGTACTACACCTTGAGCGGTAAACATTTCGAATACGATGCGCTGTTCATTGGAGCTGGCCGGCAGCTTTGGCAGGTGGGTGTCGGCTTTTCCGACAGTTCAACCGAAGGAAAGGCTGCCGCGCGAAAGGCGCTCGGTTCCATCAAGGTGGGGCTGGTTTCTTCGGGATCGAGTTTTTACTAACTGAAAAAAAGAGACGAACCGGCGCATCCTCCCACAGTACGCGCCGGTTGCATCGCTAAGAGTCTCTTCGCTAAGATTCGCCGCCGTGATGATTGAACGTTGGTTCGAAGGGAATCAAGCCGAGCCGCGTCGCCGCACGAAACGCCTGCACGCGATTGCTCACTTCGAGCTTCTCATAGATGTTTCCCAAATGAAAATCAACGGTTCTTTTCGAAACGAAAAGTTTATCAGCCGCTTCCTTGCTGCTGAAACCTTGAGCGATTAAACTGAGCACTTCAACCTCGCGCTTGGTTAGGCGCACAGGCCGATGGCTCTGGTTTGGTCTCGCATTAGGCATTGCCATAGATTCACCCCACACTCCAGTAGGTCTCGCCGCTTACGATTCTTGTTCCATAGAAAGTACGGATTCCGAACAACTCGGGCCCACTTTCTGTTGGTTTTTTCAAAAAAATCGTTCGGCGATCGCCGGCCGCCGCTTCCGTGCGGGCCGATCAACCCAAAGGGATTTTCGGCGAACCGAAACCCGATCTTTGCAGTAGATTTACCTGAGAAACGCCTTTGCGCCGTCGTCGGCATCCACACGCCAGATGGCCGGAACCGGAAATGCGTACATGCCGTAAGAAGCCTTCACAGATCGCTCGAAGTTCTTGAACTTGTCGGAATGAACGAGCGCGACGCAGCAGCCTCCGAAACCCGCTCCGGTCAAACGCGCAGCGATGCATCCGGGCGCATTCCATGCTGAGCGGGCCATCGCATCGAGTTCCGGCGAACTCACGTTATAGTCGTTTCTTAGGCTTTCGTGAGATTGGCGGCAAAGTTCGCCGATTTTTTTGAAATCCGCTTCTTGAAGCGCAACGCGAAACTGCAAAACGCGCTCATTCTCTGTAATCACATGGCGTGCCCGTTTGTAAACCGTTTCATCCATGCCGCGCTTGCGCGCGGATTCAAGCTCGTGCAAAGTTGCATCGCGCAGCGAGGTTTTTCCCAACGTTTCGGCGGCCGATCGGCATTGGGCAACCCGCTCGTTGTAGGCCGATGCGGCGAGCGCCCTCGATTTGCACGTATCGAGCACCACAAGTGCAATACCTGCTGGAATTGGAACGTGTTCGAACTGAAGGCTGCGCGTGTCAATGAACATCGCATGAGCCCTTTTGCCGCAGGCAACGGCCAACTGATCCATTTTGCCGCAGTTCACGCCCACGTAGCGCGTTTCGGCAATCCAAGCGATTTCTGCGATTTTTTCGGGAGTCAGGTTGAACTTGCACAATGCGTTCCATGCCGAAATGAGGCAGATTTCTAAAGCGGCGCTGCTGCTCAGACCGCTTCCCGAAGGAAGATCGGAATCGAGCACTCCTTCCAAAAGCGGAGGAAACGCGTTAAGTTCGTCGCGAATCGCGTGCGCGCATGCCGCCACGTAACGCGTCCAGCCGCGCGTTGGAATGTTGTCAAAGTTCTGAAGGTTTGCGGCGGGCCCTATCGGATTTGAATACAGATTCATTCGAGTTGAAATGCGAAACAGCCCGCGTGTGCGGCGCGAAATGGCGGCTGGAAATACAAAGCCTTGGTTGTAGTCGGTATGTTCGCCGATGAGGTTGATGCGGCCCGGAGCCGACGATTCGCATTCGAATTCTCCTGAGCAGTTTTGCTTCCAAAGAGCGCTGAGCGAACCCGAAAACACCCGGTTAGAGTACCTGCCGCGGTCGAACGTTTCGCGTGGAATCATCCATCCAGCGGGAGACGAATCCAACGCCGCCCGGATTTGGCTCCCGTTGAATCTGCTATGAAAAGGCGAAGAGCGTTTACGCTGGTCGAGTTGATGATCACCATTTTGATCATCGGTCTGCTGCTTTCGATCGCCATTCCGCAAATGATCACGGCGCGTTCAAACGCGTCGAAACGCACATGCCAAAAAAACATGCGCGACTATGACTGCGCAAAGGCCCAATGTGCGATTGACAACAACCTGCCCGACACGCACGTGGTTGTGATCGGCGACGTTGCGCCGTATCTCAAACGGATTCCGCAATGTCCGATGGGCGGGACTTATGACCTGAAAACCGTCGGCGAACCCACCACCTGCAGCCTGCCCGAGCATCCGAGTTTGGATTAGGGGCCGACTACTGTCCCCCGATCCGTTTTGCTAACTCCGCCGCAGGCAGAACTGAAATCTGCACGGCAGCTCCGGGCGTCCACGAACTCAGTTTGATGCGAAAGATCTGCGGCTTATCGCCGTCGGTCGGAGTGATGAGCACCACCAGCGTTCCAGTCTGCAGGTCCAATCGCTGCTGATTCGCCGGCTGACCCTGATCGTCGCTGACGCTGATGAAGATCGTGTCCGAACCGTTCACGACGATTCCGAATTTCTGGGGCTTGTCGAGCGTCATTTTCCACGAGCCGTCTTTCGGTTGAGAGAGTTTTGCATTCACCACGTCTCCCAATTCTATCGTCTGCACTTTTCCGATCACGGGCGTAATTTGATAGCCTCCGCTTCCGCCATCGCCCACGCAGTGAACCGACAAATACAATGTTTTCGGGCTCACAAACTCGGTGCCAAGTTCGCAATGCTCGATCCCATCGGGCGAATCGTCGGCGGTGGACACAACATTGAAATCGGAATCGAACAGTTTGGCTTCAACGTCGAACCCCGTTGAATCTATGCGATAGCGCAGTATGTCGTCCTGTTGTCCAGTAAACCGATAGAACGCTGTCTCGCCGATATTGAGCCGGGCTTTGAGAGGCGATTTTCCATCCCATTCGACCCAAGGGTTGGCGGCGGTGATTCGGTACGATTCGGGGCTGTCGCTCATCGAGCGGACGTACAATGTGTAATCGCCTTCTTTCAAGAACACATACTTTTTCTCCGCCCTTGCCTTGGCGAATGTATCAATCCTTCGATATTTGGGCAGAGGCTGCCGGCCTGTGATGGCGGGGTTTTGATCATTGAAATCGGTTGGCGCCGTTTCTTTCTCAGCTTTCAAGAAGAACTGGATCTTCTGCTTCGGATCGCACGAAAACGAAATGAACTCCTGTTTTTTGATGTGAATTCTCCACCCATCTGCCCCGCCGGGTACGAGTGTCTGCTCAAGATTTCCTAAGGCGCTTGGCCTATCGAAAAACCGGGCGCGATGGGCAACAACTTTCACGGGTTCCGAGCGCGAATTGGAACGGAACGCCCCGTTAATCAGGTACACGCCGTCTTGTTCGGCGTGAATGAAGTTGCCTGCGTAGCCGCCGTCAATCTCCTCACTGTTCTTTGTGAAGCCGTCGGGCCCAACGATAAGGGAGATCATCTGATCTTTGTCAAAGCAGACAACCTCGTCTCTTTTGAGACGAATGCTGAACATGTCAAATCCATCGCGGCTGGGAACGACGGCCGGCTCTTCGGGAACGATCATTTTGGTTCTGTATCTGCGCGAGAAGAAAACATATCTGCCACCCGATGTCGAATGATAGTTCTTGACGTGCGCGGTATATGTGCCAGGCTGGGAGATGTACACAAGCACGCGGGCATTCTGTTTGCCCGGCTCTTCGTCATCGTTCTCGGCGATTTTCGTGCCGTTTTTGTCGTCCACTTCGATGGCGGGATCGAACACGTCCGATTCGGCACGCAAAATGAGCACGTCGCCTTCCTTCGCTTCGAACGGCCAATCGGTGCGATCGCCAGGCGTTAGGATGTGTTCAAACCGTTGCTCGGATAGAGGGAGCTCCCGCCCGGCGAAACTTCCGCCCATTGCGCCGCCAAAACCGCCTCCGCCATAGCCGCCTTGCCACCCTTGCCCCCCTTGTGCCGCTGCAAAAGCGATGAGCGTGATAATCAGCATGTCAATCCTCCCTGGCGCTTGACGCCGCCACTTTATGGACGGCTGCTCGTTATTGACGTTACGGCCGCTGCGTTTGGGTGCGCGAAGGGCGTTGCGAAAGAGGGGGTTCATCAGCGGTGACGAACCCCCTCACCCGTCGCGGCGATCCCTTTTGAAAGGTTTAGTACGGCGGCGGCGTGTGCGGTTTGTCTTCGTCTTCCGGCGCTTCGGTAACCACGCATTCCGTCGTCAGCAGCATCGAAGCGATCGAAGCCGCATTCTCGATGCACAACCGCGTCACCTTTTTGGGATCAACGATTCCGGCGGCAAGCAGGTCTTTATATTCCATTGCACCGGCGTCAAAACCGTTGCTTCCGCTTTTCTCGCGCACTTTTTCAACCACGGTGCTTCCGTCGAGGCCGGAGTTATCCGCGATGATGCGCATCGGCGTGGCGAGCGCGCGCTTGAGAATCTGCGCGCCCAACCGTTCGTCGCCTTCAAGAGCCAGTTTGTCCACGGCGGTTTGCGCTCGCAGCAGCGCGAGGCCTCCACCTGGCACGATGCCTTCTTCCAACGCAGCCCTGGTGGCATTCAACGCGTCCTCGATGCGCGCTTTTTTCTCTTTCATTTCGGTTTCGGTGCTTGCGCCGGCTTTGATCACGGCAACGCCGCCGGAAAGTTTCGCAAGCCGCTCTGAAAGTTTCTCTTTGTCGTAGCTGCTGTCGGTGGTTTCGATCTGCTGCTTGATGCTGGCGATGCGGCCCTGAATGTCGGCCTTCTTACCTTTGCCGCCGATGATCGTCGTGTAATCTTTGGTGATTTCGATGCGGCTGCACGAACCGAGCATGTCAATCGTTACATTCTCCAGTTTCATGCCCAGGTCTTCGCTCACAAGTTTTCCGCCGGTAAGAATCGCCATGTCTTCCATCATCGCTTTGCGGCGCTCGCCAAATCCCGGCGCTTTCACGGCCGCGCACCGCAGCCCGCCGCGAATCCGATTCAGAACGAGCAGCGCCAGCGCCTCGCTTTCCACATCTTCGGCGATCACCACAATCGGCCTGCCGGTCTGCGCGGACTTTTCCAAAAACGGAAGAAAATCTGCCACGTTGCTGATCTTCTTTTCGTGGAACAGAATCAGCGGATCGTCGAGCACCGAGGTCATCGTATCGGCCTTGGTAATGAAATACGGACTGAGGTAGCCCTTGTCGAAACGCATCCCCTCAACGTCTTCCACTTCGTTTTCGCGCGATTTTCCTTCTTCCACGGTAACCACGCCTTCCAGCCCCACGCGGAACACCGTCTTTCCAACGATTTCACCGATTTCGGGGCTTCGCGATGAGATCGTGGCTACGTGAACGGCATCGCTTTCGCCTTTCAGTTTTTTGGATTGCGATTCCAGGCTTTTGACAACGGCTTCGACTGCCGCGTCAATTCCGCGCTTGATCGCGAGCGGGTTCGAGCCCGATGCAACGCTGCGAAAACCTTCGTTATAAATCGCCTGCGCTAAAACGGTGGCGGTGGTTGTGCCGTCGCCGGCTTCGGTGTTGGTTTTCGATGTCACTTCTTTAATCAGCGCGGCGCCCACATTTTCAAACCGGTCTTCCAGTTCGATCTCTTTGGCGATCATCGCGCCGTCGTCAACAAGAGTCGGCCCGCCGAACTTCTTTTCCAAACCCACACATCGGCCGCGCGGACCGAGCGTTACGCCGATCGCGTCGGCCAGTTTGTTCACGCCGTTTTGAATCGCCTTGCGCGCATCCGCGCCGAACAGCACTTGTTTTGCAGCCATTTACTTCTTCCCCTTTTTGCCGGCGCCGACCAGCTCCTTTCGAGACGAGCCCTCGACGATCGCCAGCACATCTTCCTGGCGCAGGATCACAAACTCCTCGCCCTCGACTTTCACTTCGGTGCCCGAATACTTCCCATAAAGAATCGTGTCGCCTGCCCGCACGTCCATCTGCGTAAACTTGCCGCTGTCAAGCTGCCTGCCTGGGCCGACAGCCAACACCGTGCCCTTTAAAGGCTTTTCCTGAGCCGAGTCGGGAAGGATGATCCCCGAAGCGGTGGTCGTCTCCTTCTCGGCGGCCTTGACAATGATTCGATCGTGCAATGGTTTGAGTTTCATTTCGGTTTGCTCCGTATACCGAGCGCGATTGGCACTCTCGGGTGGTGAGTGCTATTTTATCACATCACCGCCAGCTCATACAGGGTGAGCGCCACTCCGCCGACCACCAGCGAGCCGCGGACTTCGAACCCAAGGCTTAGGTAGAAACCGTTCGATGCCGGGTTCGCCTCGAACGCGTCCAACCGCACATAACGCAGGCCGAGGCTTCGCGCGAGGCTTTCGCAAAACCGCATCAACTGGGTGCCTGCTCCCGTTCGGTACTTTTCGGGGAGAACCGCCAGACCATAAACGCACAACGCGGGCGCATCGGGCTCGCGCCACATCCGTTTGCGCCAAAAGTGCGCGGGCTTCGTCGAGACGGTTACCGTGCCGATCACGTCCTTTTCGTCTTCAAGCAGATACACGCTTCCGTTGGTTTTTCTAATCGCTTCGCGAACCCGTTCCAACTTCGGCTGTTTGCTCCAATAGCCCTGGCCCAACCGCGAGGTCACCTCTTCCGCCACGGCGGCATGGATCGCGCGAACGGATTCGGCATCCGTATCTGCCGCCAAACGAACGGTTCTCATTCGATTTCGAACACCGGTCCGCCGTTCACTGACAGGCTTTGCCCGAGGTGCTGGTTTTTGATCATCGCGCGGGCGATCGGGCCGAGCCGAGGAGAGACTGCCGCGCTGGTGACTCTCCCCGCCGTTTCACCCGATCCGGTTATCACCTCATCTCCAGGCTGCATCGGATTTTCCGACCGAAGCCCGATCCATGTGCGATTGGTGTGGCCGCGCGCATAAATGCGGTGCACAACTTCCTGCCCAACATAGCAGCCTTTTTGAAAACTGATGCGCGATTGCACAAACTTTTGGCCGAGTTCCAATGCTAAGGTTTTTGCATCGTAATCTTTTGCAAACATCGGAACGCCTTGTTCGATGCGGAGAATCTCGAACAGCTCGGCCTGAGGCTCCATGGGTGGTTTGGCACAAAACGAAACGGCTTCGGAATCGCCTTTGAAATCGCCGTTTTGCGTGCAGGGGTTCCATTCGAACATCTCGTCGCAATCGTTGATCGCCACGTCCTCGATGATCAGAAACTCGTGGAAGCGTTCACGAACCCGTTCCTTTAGGGCTGATTCCATGAGAACGAAAAACCGTTCGGAATCGGTGGCGATGGCTACGTCGGCGGTCATCTGTCCGGTTGGAGTCAGAATGCACGCCCTTGCAAACGCGCCGGGGTGCAGGGCTTGCACGTCTTGCGTCAGTTGGCCTTGAAGCCACGCGCGTCTGTCGGGGCCTTCGATTGTCAGGGCGGCGAACTGGCTCAGGGGCAGTTTCACGAGCCCTTGGAGCACATCTTCATAAAGCCGGGGGATATTGGAACCCATCGCACGTCATCATAGATTGTCTGAATGGCTGATGGCAACGGGGCAGTTTGGTGGAGTCTGTTTGGGCTGGGAATCGCAGGCGGGGTTTTCGGCGGCTCGCAGATTGCGGTTTTTGAGCGCGCCGCTGCGGTGGAGATCGGATCGAATCTTGCCGGCGAGCGTAAAACCGTGTCTGTTCATGCTGTTCCGAACGGGTTTGCCTGTTTGTGGGGCGATGTGCAGTCGGTAACCATTCAGGCCGAGGAGTTTCAAGTGGACGGTCTGCCGCTCTTCACCGAGCCGAGCCGCAGCAAGGCGGGCCGTGTGGGGACGCTGCGCATCAGGCTGAAGCGGTTCGATCTGCGCGGCCTCATCTGTGCGGAACTCTCCGCCGATATTCCAAACTGCCGATTCGATTTCGCGCTCGCGCTTCGCGCGCGAAAGTTCCGACTTTCAAAGTCCGGCTTTGGCGAAGGGTTTGTGCGCGTCGAACGCGATGCGCTCGAAAAGTTCATTTTAAAGAAATACCAAGAGATCGAGACGATCAGCGTGGAACTGCGCGGCGGAAAGTTGATCGCCGAAGGGTCGGGAACGTTTCTGTTCGTGAAATCGAAGTTCTTCGTGATCGCCGATCTGGAGCCTGTTAACGGAACGCAGATCTGGCTTTCGAATGCAAAGGTGTTCTTGGACGGCGTACCGGCAACCGAAGGCGCTTCGCGCGCGCTGTTGCAGTCGTTGAATCCAGTGATTGACGAAAACCGCGACCTGAATCTGTACGGAGCGTTGAAGATGCGCGAAGTTATCGTCCGCGATCAGTATGTCGAACTTCGCGGAGAAGCGCACATTCCGGAGAAGCCGCGATGATTCAAGGATTTTTTGTCGGGCTTCTTTCGAGCCTCGCATGCGTTGGTGCTGGCGCGCTCGTTCTGAAAGCGTTGAAACTTGCACTGCCAGCTGCTTTGAAATTCGGCTTGGGCGGAGCCGTTGGTGTGGGGATTTTGGGCACGCTGGTGTTTCTGTTTGGTGTGCTGGGCGTTCCGCAGTTCGGCGCGGTTGGACTGGCGGTTGTGTTTCTGCTTGCGGCGTTTTCGATTCGCGGCGCGGGAAGTTTTTTGCAAGCGATCAGAACAAAGAGTCCGCTTGAATTAATCTGTGTCTTCGGCATCGGGGCGCTGCTGATCATCAGGCTTGGCGGCGTGCTTTCGCCAAGCGATGCGAACGATTGGGATTCCATCAGTCATCAGATGGCGATGAGCAAAATCTGGCTGCTGCACGGTCGCGTAGATTGGATTCCGTTTATGGATCACAGCAACATTCCGGCGGCGGTCAACTGCGCTTATGTGCCGATGCTTCAGTTCGGCGATCAGTATGCGGCAAAGACGCTCATCTGGATGTGCGCACTGTTTGCGATCTGCGCGGTCGGCGGGTTCGCTTCGATGCGCTACGGCGCGGATGCGGGTTGGATTGCGGCTGTGTGCGCTGCGGTGATCCCCGTGTTCGTTTGGGAAGCTGGAAGCGCCTACATTGATATTCCGCACGGCATCTATTCCGGTTTCGCAATCCTTTTCGCGTGCAGCTGGCTCGCGGATCGGAGCCGGCGGCACCTTGCGTCGAGCGCGCTGCTCCTGGGTCTTGCGTTTTCAACCAAATACACCGGGTTTCAAGCGGCGCTGGGCATCGGAATTGCGATGGTGATGTTCGGCGCCTTTCAAAAGCGGCTGCTGACTCATGCAAAAGCCGCAGCCGCAATGATCGCCGCGGCTCTCGTGATCTGCTCGCCGTGGCTCATTCGCAACGTTGTGAACACCGGCAATCCGGTGTATCCGTTCTTTTATTCTGTGTTTGGAGGCCGCAACTGGAATTCGAGCGCCGAAGCGGCATACAAAGCAGAACAAAGCCGATTCGGCATTGGGCAGACAGAAAACGGCAGACAGATTGCGGCGATTCCCGGATCGGTAACGGCGCTCTCACTTCAGCCCGGCAAGCAGATTAATAACGGCACGCCGTGGGGAGCCGTGGGACCGTTATTCGTGTTCGGCCTGGTTGTTTGGTGCTTCTCGAAGAAAAAGACGCCGTTTGAATCCGGCGTGATGTTGAGCTGCACAATCACACTGCTCAGCTGGTTTTTTCTCACGCAGCAGTCGCGCTATATTTTAGGGTTGACGTTTCCGGTTGCGGTTCTTTTGGGTGGAGCGGCGGAGAAGATCGCGACGTCGCGGATGCTCATCCGTTTTTCGGCGGCGATTCAGGGCGTTTGGTGTCTGGTTTTGTTCGGTTCATCGGTTTCGCCGCTGGGCGATCAACTGCGGGTGATTTTGGGCGGTGAATCGGTCAGCGGGTTTTTGCGGCAGCGGCTTCCTGATTATTTCGCCTGCGAGTATCTAAACGATCTTGGCAAGCAGAGGAAGGTCAACGTCGCGTTGTTCGACGAAGTCCGCGGTTTTTATTTCGATGTGCCTTACATCTGGGCAAATCCTGGTCACCACACTTTGATTCCGTATGAAAAGTTAGCAAGCGGAGACGATCTTATCGCAGCGCTGAAATCGCTTGGCATAACGCACGTTTATGTTTCGTGCGGGCTCGACGTTTTGAGTCCACAACTTTCCGAGGATATGATGCAAGGCTTGCGTGGGGATCCAACCGCACTTTCGAAACTTGCCCCTTCAGAGCCGTGGAGAAGGTTCGTTGTGCAGGCGGCGGTCAGCGGCAGGCTGAGGCTTATCAAGACTCAAGGGCGCGGGTTCTTGTTCGAACTCGATTAGCCGTTGAGATATCGGCGCGGAACGCGCGACATGATCCGCGTTGGAAACTCGTGCGGCGTGGTGCCTACCAGCGACGCGAATTCGTGCGCGGGCGCTGCCTCTCCCAACAAAACCGCCTCGTCGCCAACCTGCGCGTTCGGAATGTCGGTTACATCCACCATCATCTGATCCATGCAAACCAGACCGCGGATCGGCGCGCGCTGGTTGTGAATCACCACAAAACCTTTATTGCTGAGCATCCGATGGTAGCCGTCTCCATATCCCACTCCAAGCGTTGCGATGCGCGAAGGGCGCGTGGTTTCATAGGTCGTGTTGTATCCGATTTTTGCTCCTTTGGGCAGTTCGCGCATCGCCATGATGCGCGCTTTCCATGTGAGCGCGGGCTTCAGGTTCAACCGCGTCGGCCCTTGATGCGAAATCCCGTAAGCGAAGATTCCTACGCGAACCATATCGAGATTGAATTCTGGATATTTCAGAATGGAACCGCTGTTGCCCGCATGGCGGATTTTTGGAACGATGTTATGAGCCTGCAGTTCGCAAAGCGCGGTTTGAAACGTTTCGAACTGCTTTTTTGTGAATTCGGGATTGCGCGACGAGTCGGCAAAATGCGTGGCCACGCCCTCGAGTTCGACGTTCGGAAGCGCAAGAATCTCTTGAGCCAACTGCAAGGCGCGCTGAGGGTGAACCCCGAACCGCGCCATGCCGGTGTCAATCTTCATATGAACGTTCGCGATTTTCGACTGGCTCATCGCGGCAG
Source organism: Armatimonadota bacterium (assembly GCA_021324165.1). Classification (GTDB taxonomy): domain Bacteria; phylum Armatimonadota; class Fimbriimonadia; order Fimbriimonadales; family ATM1; genus JAJPJR01. The sequence continues at coordinate 16,232 of JAJPJR010000032.1, read as the reverse complement.
CCGATATTGCGGCGGCGCTTTCCAACGATTCGAGCTGACTGCGTAGATCGTAAAACACAACTTGAGCTGATTCGATCGGAAGCGCAGGAGCCAGCACCAAAATCGGCGCGTCAATTTCGGCTTCGCGAAGCGCAATTCCTTCCTGCACGGTTGCCACCGCAATCCAGTCCGCTCCGAATCGCGCTGCAGCCCTTGCCATCGGAATCAACCCATGACCGTACGAATCGGCCTTCATCACCAAGCAGAGTTTCACCTTGGGGCCGATCGCTGAACGGATTTCGCCGATGTTGCTGCGAAACGCCGACAGATCAATTTCGGCCCACGTCCTTGGGAATTGCGCCATGCTCGCCAAGTTTAGACGATTGGCTACTTCGATACGACCGGCTTTGTCTGCCAAGCCGCGCCGGGCGCTTCGTACACCACCAGAAGGTTGGTCAATCTGCGCCCCGGCTTGACAATCATCCTGCCTTTGTAATACAGCGTGGTGGAGCTGCCGCCGTCGAACGAAATCGCATCCTGCACGCCGAAAGACTTCATCGCCGCGGCGGTGTCCCTCAGGTACACGTTTTGGGTGGTGACCAGAATCACCATCTTGCCCTCTTTGGTGAGCCCCACGGCCGTGCGGGGAGCCTTTCCACCCACGCTGCTCAATCGGAACTTCTGATCGGTGGGATAGATCGTGGTCTTGCCTGCGGTAACGATCCTCACGCCTCCTCGAAGCATAAATCGGTATGCATTCGGGTCAATCTTCTGGCCGTAGCCTGTGTCGAAGATGCGAGGATGGTTCATATAATCAATCGCGAATGCGGTGCCGCGCGCGCCTTTGGCCATTTCGATCCCTTCCAGCACAATGCCCCCGACCGGCAGGTTCGATTCGGTGCAGAAGAACGTGCCGCAGACCGCCACATCCGGTTTTGCGTCCTCGATCATGCGGATTGCCGACTGCGACCTTCCTAATTCGCTCGTCATCAGGCCGCTCACCTTGACGTTTTCTGACCGGAGGTCCACAACCACGGCGTGGAAAGACGCTCGGCCAACGGTTCGGCTCGAGTAGGAAACGGTTTGGCCCAGAACGGGCCCGAATCCAGCAGTTATCAGCAAGAAGGCGGAAATCAGCCGCATGACTCTCCTTCCCATTGTCGGACGCCCGTCCGACCATCCCTTACCTTAGTTTACACAATGCACCCAAACGTGCCGGGAGACCTCGCGGCCCACCGTTCGGGGGGTGCCCCTGATCTCCAGATGAACCAGACCGTCGAACTCCGTAGAGCCAACAGCCTTGAACTCGGTGCCGGGGAGCAGCCCGATCTCCTCGATAAACCTCAAAAAATCGTGGCTTTCGTTGGTGAGTTTGACCACCCGCAGGGTGTCTCCCACTTTGGCGTTCGCCAGCTGAATGCTCCCGTCGTGGACGTCGGGGTCCATCGGGTTGCCGTGGGGACAGGTTTTTGGGCGGCCCAGCCTTTCATACATCTGCTCGATCACATCAACCGAGATGTAATGCTCCAGTTTGCATGCGAGTTCGTGCACATCATTCCAAGGGAGGCCGACCATCTCGACAAGAAAGCTCTTCAAAACACGGTGCGTGCGGGTCAGCACTTTGGCGAGTTTGATCCCGTCGGGAGTCAGTTCGACGCTTTTGTAAGGCGTGTAAGAAGCGAGCCCCAGCGATGCCAGCTTTTTGACCATCGAGGTGGCGCTGCCTGCCGAGACCTGCATATAGTCAGCCAGTTCCCCCATCGTAGCCCGGCCGAACGCCTCGTGGAGTTTGAATATCCCTTCGACGTACTCCTCCACTGTTTCCGGGAATGCGCGGCGCGTTTTATTGTGGTCGCCCGGACGGCAACTGGGTGGGACTCTCAGGGAGAGGTCAGCGCGGGCCATACGGTAAGAAGTATACGCGGTTAGTTGTCCGGCGGCTCTTCGATGAACTGGATTGCAGGGGCGATGTTTCCGCCTTCGCCCTCCACTCCTTGAAGGAGCATCAGATAGACCTTTCCGCCTTCGATCTGCCGGCCGGGATCGAAGATCAGCTGGCTGTCCTTGATTCCCGTGATTCTCACGGTGAAATCGTAGGTGCCGGCGGCGATGGTGAACGAATCGGACTGCCCGAAGGGCAGGTTCGAAACCTCGATGATATCGGGGGTTCGGTGGATATCCACGTTAGGCGTGGGGAAGCCCACAGCGCGGATATAGCCGTGCACCACGATCACCCGCGAGTTGTTGCCGCTGGGAGGCGTTCGGTTGATCAGAAGCGCCAAAAGCCTGAGACCGGGCTGTTGGTTTCCGGGGTTGGCCAGCCCGAGCGAAAACACGTGCGCGCTTTTCTTGTTCACGCGGTCAATTTCGATCGCGTCGAGCACGTTGCCGGTGCCGGCGTCGTTCACGCTCACGACCTCGGTCGGGTCTTTGGCTTTCCGTTTTTCGTAGGCGCTGGAGTCGCCGAAAGCCTGGTTGGAGATGCGAAGCACATCGTCCACATAGAAATCAACGCCACCCAGATCGGGCACGACGTTTGTGAACCGATCCGAGAACGAGATCTCGGAGGCTCCGCCTCCTCCGCCGCAGCCCGCAGCGCCGATTAGCGACGCTGCCGTTGCCAGCAAAACCGAGAATCTGAGACGCGGCATACCCATCCTTAGACGGCTGAGTATACCGGCGGCGTTTCTAATACTTGCTCTGAAGTTGGAACAGAAACTGCTCGACTGCGGCGTAAATCTCCTCCTGTGTGGGGATGATCTGGTTGGCAGGAAGTTCGAAACCGTATTGTCCCGTGTCCCGCAGCTCGATCGAATAGGAGTACGGCACCCCCAGATCATACGACCAGTCCATGCTCACGCCCGAAGCCTGATAAAGCACCCAGTAGCATTGACCCTCGTCGTAATGCACTCCGTGCGAGCCAAGGATGGCGTTCTGCATGATTGCGCCCACCCGGTCGAGCTCGGAGGCGGTGGGAGGAGCGCTTCCTGTGTAGCCCCACGGCCACAACACGATTTGCGCATAACTGTGAAAATCAATGAGGCCCCGAACGCGCGGAATCGCCAGCACCGCGTCGCGAAGGGCGCGGGTTTCGGGCTCCGAGAACGCCGAGGGGCCGCGATACGTGTCGGAGTTGGTGTTTCCGCTGCTGCCGCCGCCGCCGAACCCTTTGCTGAAGTTGCGGTTGAGATCAACCCCGTAGGAGCCGCCGCCGTTGCTGCGGCGGTTTTTGCGCCAATAACGGTCGTTAGTCCATGTGTATTCGTAACCATCGGGGTTGAGCACAGGGATGAAATAGATGCTGCAACTGTTGAGCAGCTGACGGATCGCAGGCGAGGTTTTGGACTTTTGCACCAGGTTATCGAGCAGGTACATCACAACCGGTTCCGAAATCCACTCGCGGGCGTGGATTCCCGCGAAGAACACAACCGAAAACCGGGGGGTGGAACCGTCCGAACTTATCGCTCCGTGAAGGCGATACATCCAGATCGGCCGGTTTTGAACTGAGGTTCCGATCTGCTGCCGGCTGATCATTTTTGGGTTGGCGTTCCGCCATGCCTCGTATTGAGCCAGGATGTCGCTGTAGCGCATGTAAGCGGTGCGGTAATCGAGCGACCAGATGGTCTTGCCCGCCCAGTCGCGCGGATCTTCCAGCAGGTTCACAAAGGCGTATTCCAAGCCGAGGCTTTTCAACTCGGCAAGCTGCGAACTTTTGACCACGATGTCGGTGACCGGGCCGACGAAGTCGGAAAACAGCCCAAAATCGGAGTCCGAAAGTTTTTGAATTTCGGCGTCGTTGTGCGCCCACACCCTGTATCTTGCCCAGGCTTCGGGCGCTTGTTGGGCTTGCAGCCCAGCCGCCGCCAAAAGGACGCCAAGAATCGTAAAACTGCGCATGATTGTTGCCCCTTTCCGGCAGGTAATCCCGCCTGTGAGTTGGGACGAATTGCGCCCGCGGAATCGTTCGGTAGACTTTCCGGCTGATGCGGGGGGAACTCACCGAACTGTGGCGGTACCGCGAACTGCTTTGGTCGTTCGTCATCCGCGAACTGCGCATCCGTTATAAGAACTCGGTTTTGGGGTTTTTCTGGTCGGTTTTGAACCCTCTTGTCACGGTTCTTGTGATGACGCTGGTTTTTGAATATGTGATGGGCCAGCGCGTTCCGAATTACAGCGCATACATTCTTGCCGCTTACCTGCCCTACATGTTTTTTCAGTTGGCGGTGCTGGATTCGGCGCAGTCGGTTTTGAGCCAGATTTCGCTTTTGAAAAAGATCTACTTTCCCCGCGAGATTCTGCCGATCGGATCGGTGCTGGCGAATTTCATTCACTTTCTGCTTGCGATGAGCGTTTTTTTTGCATATCTTTTGGTGATATGGCTGCTGCATCCGGGAGACAACCCGTTCCGCGCGACCGTTATTTATCTTCCGTTCATCGTGCTGCTTCAGCTCGCGCTGACCCTTGGGGCGGCGCTCTTCATCTCCGCGTTGAACACGTTTTATGAAGATGTGAAGTATCTGGTCAGCGTGATGCTATATCTGCTTTTGTTTTTGTGCCCAATTATGTATTTCAGCGAACAGGTGCGCTATGCGAGCGGCATTCCCGCAGAGTATCGCGGCACGGTTTACTTTTTGTATCACCTGAATCCGGTGGCGATGCTGATGACGGCATATCGCAAAGTGATGCTCGATCCGCAAAACGTGCCGCTTCCGGGCAAAGGCGGTTTGGCAGAATCACTGCCTTTGGATTGGACTTTGATGGCGATCTGCGCCGCCGTGTGCATTTCGGTGATGTTCGCTGGGTATGCGTTTTTCAACAAAAAGAAGTGGCAGTTTGTGGAGCGGCCATGACAGAGCCTGCCATTCAAGTCCGCGGCTTATGCAAAGAGTTCCGATTGGTGCACACCGGATACGCATCGTTCAAAGGCGCGCTTTTGTGGTGGAAAAAACGGAACACCGAAACGCTCAAAGCGCTGAACGATGTTTCGCTCGATGTGATGCCGGGCGAATGCGTGGCGGTCATCGGCCGAAACGGTGCAGGAATAAGCACGCTGCTTTCGATACTTGCCCGCGTGTACAAGCCCACATCGGGCGGACTGAAAATCTCGGGTCGGGTGGCTCCGCTCCTCGAACTCGGCGCGGGGTTTCATCCCGATTTAACCGGAATCGAAAACGTGTTCTTCAACGGCGTCATTTTGGGCCTCACGCGCAAACAGGTGAGCGAAAGAATGGAAAGCATTATCAATTTCAGCGAGATCGGGCATTATATTGATGCTCCGGTTCGCACTTATTCGAGCGGAATGCTGTTGAGGCTTGGATTCAGCGTCGCGGTTCATGTGGACGCATCGGTACTGTTAGTGGACGAAGCGCTCGCGGTCGGCGACCTCGAGTTTCAGCGCAAATGCATGGAACGGATTCGCGGTTTTCAGTCCGAAGGCGGGTCAATATTGTTCGTTTCGCACGATATGGCCGCTGTGCGAAGCGCCGCGAGTAGAGCGATCTGGCTCAAAGATGGCGCCGTGCAGATGGTGGGCGAAACCGATCAAGTCGTTTCCGCATACGAAAAGTTTTCAGCCCAATGATTCCGAACTTCTTTTTTCGAAAGGAGATGGCCGAATACGACCTCGGGAGCGATCACCCGCTGCGACCGGAAAGGCTTTTGCAGACCGTTGAACTTCTGCGCGATGAGAACGCGGTCGAACCGATCATCCCCGAACCTGCATCGCGCAAACACCTGCAGCTGGTTCATTCGGATGAATATATCAATGCGGTGATCGAGGCTGGCAGTTCGCGCGGCGATCCACACCGGTTTTTGAAATACGGTTTAGGCACGGGCGATGTGCCGATCATGCCAGGCATGCACGAATTCTGTTTGTGGTATGTGGGTGGATCGGCGGCTGCGGCGCAGGCTGTGCTGGATGGCGAACGGCTGGCATTCAACATTTCGGGAGGGCTGCATCATGCGCAGCGTTCTTTGGCAAGCGGTTTTTGTGTGTACAACGACCCTGCCATCGTCATCGCGATGCTGCTGCAAAAATTCGAACGCGTTGCGTATGTTGATATTGATCTTCATCATGGCGACGGCGTGCAGGCGTTGTTTTATCACAACCCGAACGTGATGACGATCAGCATTCACGAATCGGGTGAAACGTTGTATCCGGGCACTGGGTTTACAGACGACGTTGGAACCGGGCAGCCGCACTGCGTGAACATTCCGCTGGAGGCGGGCACGACGGGCGATGTGTGGCTGGATGCGTTTCGGCACGTGGTGCCGAGCGTTCTCAAACGGTTTGATCCGAAGGCGATCGTTTTGCAGATGGGATGCGATCCGCACTTTACCGATCCTCTGGGACATTTGAACGTAACCGCCCAGGAATGGCTCGAGGCAGTGAGGCTGATCAAGAGCGTGGACGTGCCGATGGTCGTTTGCGGCGGCGGCGGCTATGACCTTCGAAACGTTGCGCGGATGTGGGCGGCGGCGTGTATGACGCTCGAGGACATCGAGTTCGGGCCCGAACTGCCGGCGAAGTGGCAGCGCGAGTTGCGAATGCCGTCGTATTTCGATGCCTCGCTGCCGGTTCCTCGCGAACGCGGAAGGGCATACGCCGAACGCCGCATTCAAGAACTGCAAGAACGATTCGAGATCTGACTCAGCAAATTACCGGGTATTTCAAACGCCGTTTCTACTGGGCGAAAATCTCTGCTACTATTAGCGGCAACGCGCGTTTCTGCACGTGCGAACCAAACTGGAGAGGGCATGTTAATGAAGCATTCGGGCAAGTCGCTCGCCTTAGCGGTATCCGCCGCAGCATTTCAATTTTGTCTCGCAGCCGGCAGTTGGCAGCCGCTCGCGCATCAACCTTCTTTCAACGCCTGCACAGCCGAACTTCTGACCGATGGACGTGTGCTTGTTCAGGCATACAACAACAGCACGGCGAACTGGGTTCTTACTCCCGATGCGAACGGAAGTTATGTGAACGGCACTTGGTCTCAGGTCGCTTCGATGCACGTAACCCGTTTGTATTACGCGGGGTCGGTGCTTGCCGATGGCCGTGTGCTGCTGTGCGGAGGCGAATACTCCAATGCTGGCAGCGAAACCAACCGGTGCGAGTATTACGATCCGATTTCCAATACGTGGACGGAAATCTCACCGCCTGCGGGCTGGTCGGAAATCGGAGACGCCGCATGCATGGTTCTTCCCGACGGCAGATTCATGCTCGGCTCCATTCCTGACAACCGCACCGCCATCTGGAATCCGGCGACAGGAACTTGGACCGCCGGACCCAACAAGTTCGATCAACTTGGAACCGAAGAGACATGGACGCTGATGCCCGACAACACCGTGCTGTGCGTGAAATGCTGGAACCATCCGGGCAGCGAAAAGTATGTTTGGCCGAACAACGTTTGGATCAACATGGGAAACGTTCCGCTCGATCTTGTGGATAACAGTTCGTTCGAAGTTGGCGGAGGCGCGCTCATGCCCAACGGGCAATGTTTTCATATCGGCGCGAACGCCGTGAGCGACACGTATATCATGCCTGCCAACCCGCTCGATCCGGGCACATGGGTGGCAGGGCCGGGAACGCCGGTGGTCAATGGACGCAGCCTTGTTGCGGCCGACGCTCCGCTGGCTTGTCTGCCAAACGGAAAAGTGCTGATGGCGCTTGGGCCGTTCGTGCACGGCGGCTTTGGAAGCCCAACCTATATGTGCGAATACGATGGCACTTCGATTTACCGGGTTCCCGATCCGGGCAACTCGGGTGGATTTCCTTATAACAGCCGGATGCTGCTGCTTCCAACGGGGCAGGTGCTCTACACAACCAGCAACAGCCAAGTGTGGGTTTACACGCCGGATGGAACGTATGATCCTTCGTGGGCGCCTTCGATCACGTCGTGCCCAACAACGCTGATGCCCGCTTCCGATTATCCACTGTTTGGAAGACAGCTCAACGGCATCACCCAAGGCGATAGTTATGGTGACGATGCGTGGGCGCCGACGAACTATCCGATTGTGCGCTTGACCAACTTGCGCTCCGGACACGTGATGTATTGCCGCACGCACGATCACAGCACGATGGGAGTTGCGACGGGCAATGCGATCGTTTCAACCAACTTTCAAGTTCCGGGCTCGCCCGAAATCGGGCCGAGCGTTTTGGAAGTGGTTGCTAACGGCATTCCTTCCGTTCCTTATCATGTGAACGTGGGAACATCGGCTACTTTGGCCACATCGTTCACGATTTTGCGTGGAAACTACATCAGCGGCGACACGCCCGATCTTTACAGCAGCGACGATTCGAAGCTTGTTGTGAGTCCCGGTTCGCCGGCCGCGGCGCCTGGAGCGCCATTGCAGATTCAGATTGAGAGTTTTTCGCCGTCGGCAGCGCCGAGCACATTCCAATTTCAGTTGGAAGCGAGCGTGAGCCAAGGGACCGAAACGCAGAACGTCGAACTGTATAACTTCCAAACGTTCAGTTACGAGCTTGTTGATTCGCGCACGGCAACGCTGTCGGATTCTACGATTACGGTAACGCCGTCGGGGAATTTGGCACGGTTTGTGGGGCCGAACAACGCGGTACGCGCGCGCGTTTCGTATGTGCCCAGTTCGCTGATGAACTCGCTGTTCACCGGCAGAATTGACGTGGCGGCTTGGGTGATCAACTAAAGCCGTCGTTTCGCCGACCGCTGGCGGGGAGTTATGCTGCCCGCCGGCGCGCGGCGGAGTGTTCCGTTCGCATCAACGCTTCAACCACTGAGGGGTCGTACATCGTGCCGGCGTGGGCTTGAATCTCATTCAGAGCATCGTCGAGCGGCCACGCGGGCTTATACGGCCTTTCGCTTGTGAGCGCATCGAACACATCGGCCACGGCCACAATGCGGCCTTCGATGGGAATCTCATCCCCTTTCAGTTTTGCGTGATATCCGGTGCCGTCCCATTTTTCATGATGCGTTCGCGCAATCACTTCGGCCATTTTGATCAGATCGCTTTGACCGTTGGCAAGAATTTGCGAGCCGATGACGGTGTGCAGCTGCATCTGCAAAAACTCTTCTTTGGTGAGCGTGGATTTTTTCAAGAGAATGGCGTCGGGAACGCCGATTTTGCCGATGTCGTGAAGACGAGCTGCCGACCGGATGAGAGCGCAATAAGGTTCGTCGAATCCCAATTCGGCTGCAATCGCCGCAGATAGATCGCCGACGCGCTGGGCGTGTTCACCGGTCTCATCGTCTCTAAATTCTGCGGCGATGGCCAGCCTGTCTAAAACTTCTTGATACGCGGTGGCAAGCAGTTTTGTCCGCTCCGCCACACGCTTTTCTAAGTGCAAGTTGTAATCAACCAGCTCTTGTTGAAGTCTTCGAACGTGCAGAAAGTTGTTTACGCGCAAGACGATGTCTGCCGGGTCGCCGGGTTTTGTCAAGAAGTCATGCGCGCCTGCTTTCAGCGCCTTCTCTTTAGCGTCGCGCGTCACATCGGCTGTGAACACAAGAACCGGAACGATCACATCGGGCGATTTCGCTTTCAGGATTTCTAAAACTTGAAACCCATCAACTTGGGGCATGTGCAGATCCAACAGCACAAGATCGGGATCCACCTCGTCATAGGTTTGCGAAACTTTTGTGGGGTCGCTTGCTGCATACACCCGGTCGAATCCTGCCCATTCCAACATCCGCTCCAGGAGCAGCACGTTTTGAGGGTCGTCGTCAATTATGAGGATGCGCGATTCGCGCTTAATTCTTCCGCCGCTCACTTCAAGGCTCCGCTGTAACCTGTTAGTATTTTCGGCAGGTCGAGGCCTCGAAACGAGCCTCGAGCGTGGAATCCTATCTCTATCCTTCCCCCTGCCGTTAGGGGGAAGGTGGCGCGAAGCGCCGGAAGGGGGTCCACCGCTTGGTAAAACCCCCTTCACCGTTCGCTTCGCTCACGGGGCTCCCCCCTATATGCAGGGGGGAGCGTGGAATCCCAACTCCTTCCGTTCGCCAGGGCTGATTTGGTTCAGAAGCGAGAGCCGGCCTGTAAGCCGGGTTCTGTCTTTGTGCGGCGATCTGTCTAAGCGGCCAACCCGAAGGGTCCGCGGGCCGCATCATCCCCTTCCTATTAGGCCTTGCTCCGAGCGGGGTTTGCCACCGAACGCGTTGCCACGAATCGGAGTGAGCTCTTACCTCACTTTTTCACCCTTACCCCGGCAAGCCGAGGCGGTGTTTTTTCTGTTGCACTTTCCGTCGAATCGCTTCGCCCCCGATTTCCCATCGGGGCGCTCTGCCCTTTGGAGCCCGGACTTTCCTCTCCGGCATTTGCCGGAGCCGCCGCCCGGCCGACTCTCAACATCCACTATAACGCAAAAAGGCGGTCAGGGTTGCCCCATGACCGCCTTCAATCCACGAAGAATCGAGGCTTAGCCGCCGCTCTTCTTCTCGGCGCCGGTTCCAGTTCCGCCAGCCCCGGTTCCGCCGGTGCCGGTCGAGCCGGAGCCCATTTCGCCGGTACCGGTTCCGCCGGCGCCGGTCGAGCCAGTACCCATTTCGCCGGTTCCGGTTCCGCCGGAGCCGGTCGAGCCGGTACCCATTTCGCCGGTTCCGGTTCCGCCGGTGCCGTTGGTCGCCTTCGTGCCGCTGGTTCCGTCGGTGGAGTTGTTCTCTCCGCCGCTGCACCCGGCAAGAACGATGCCGCCAATCAGGGTCGCTCCGATGAGGAGCGAAATCAGTCTCTTGTTCATTTGTTAGCCTCCTGAGCTAATGTCAGCCCCGAAATCATTCCAGGGCGATAGTCCCCCTCGGATGACCTTCTTCCTCCGCTCGGTTAGCCCGCAGTTCACACAAAACGGGCCGGCCGCCCGAGCAGCGGCGCGGCTCCAAGGTTGCCTTAAAGTATAAACTCTTTTTGCCCCGCAGGTGTTGCAGGGCATTTACCGATTTGCGGCGGCAATCGGCTTTCCGAGGGTGATTTCGACTTCCGGCCCGAGCGTGGGCCGCGAAAAAACTCCCCAAAAGTCGAACCCGCAGCGCCGAAGGGCCTCGATCGAGCCCAAGTTGACCGCCTGGCACGAGACCAGAATGTGCGGGCTGCGGGCGTGGCGCCCCGCTTGTTCCACAATGCCAAGGAGCGCCCTGCCGATGCCCTGCCGCCGATGCTCTTGGGCTACGAGCAGCAGCGAGATCACACATTCACGTTCGGGCTCCTTGATGGTGAACTCGGCGCAGCCGACCGGTTTGCCGTTCAGCCAAGCCACGTAACACCTCGCATTCGGCCCCGATTCGAACGGAACCCACTTGCGCTCCACGTGAAGCGGCGGTTTCGCGCCTCGGCGCGCCAGCACAAAAGAAAATCCGACCGCGGTCTCGCGCGGCTCCAGTTCGTACTGATACGAAGATTCATAGACGAACCGCAGCGAATCGGGCACGAGGTGCACGCGGGGGTCTTCGCGCGATGCCATCTCGATTCGCAAACCTTCGGGCGGGCACATGGAGTTATCGAGTATGCAACGCCGTGCCGCGTGTTTTCAGGGTTCGGTACGATCTGTTTTGAAACGGCATGGCCAAAGTGATTGCAATTGATTTGGGTGCGTCTTCGGGCCGCGTCGCTGCGGTCGCGCTTCAAGGTTCGCAGCTGAAAATCGAAGAGCTGCACAGATTTGAAACCCCATGCGGCATTCAAAACGGATTTGAAAGATGGCTGATTCCCGACCTGATCGCCAACATCAACATAGGGCTTTCGCGCGCCGGCGATGCGATCTCTGCGGGCATTGACACGTGGGGTGTTGATTTTGGATTGCTGAACCGCCGCGATGAACTGGTTGCGAATCCGATCCGGTATCGGGACCCTTCGCACCACGCGGGGTTCGCGCATTTGCAAAAGGCGTTGAATCCGCTGCGTCACTTCAATCGCATCGGGATTCAACCGCTGCCGTTCAATACCGCTTCGCAGTTGATGGCGCGCAAACTGCGCAATGATGATGAACTTGAGAACGCTGCGACGCTCGCGATGATGCCCGATCTGTTGGCATCCATGCTTGCGAACGCCAAGCCTGCGTTCGAACAGACGATCGCATCTACAACCGAAATGCTTGCACTGGATGGCCGATGGGACCAAGAACTGCTCGATAGGATCGGTGTTTCTGGTTCGCTGCTTCGGGATGCAGAACCGGCAGGCCGATTGCTCGGCAGCGTGAACGGCATTCAGTTGAGAACCGTTGCTTCGCACGATACCGCGTCGGCGGTGCTTGCTTGTCCTGCGCAAAGCGGCGGCTGGGCGTTTTTATCTTCGGGAACTTGGTCCATCGTCGGTGTTGAAACAGATTCGCCGATCACAACCGAGGAAGCCGCGGCGCACGGCTTCGGCAACGAGCGTGGATATGGCGGGACGTTCAGGTTCTTGAAAAACTGCAGCGGGTTGTGGCTTTTGGAACGCACGCGCGGCTCAAAATCCGCGGTGGAATGCATCGAACTCGCCAAACGCGCCGCGCCGTTTGCGGCGAGGTTCGATCCCGATGACTCCTCGTTGATTAACCCGCCCGACATGGCCGCCGCGATCCGCAGCCTTGCGGATGCGCCGATCGAAGATGAACCTTCGTTGTTCCGGGCGATCTTTGAAAACCTTGCCGCCGCCTATGCTCGCAACATCGCGCAGATCGAAAAGATTCAAGGAAAGGAGATTCACACAATTCATCTTGTGGGCGGCGGCTCGCAGAACGAACTGCTCAACCAGATGACCGCCGACGCCGCTGGGAAAACGGTACTTGCGGGGCCGGTGGAGGCGACCGTGTTGGGCAACGCGCTTGTGCAGTTCGAAGCGGTCGGCGCGATTGGCAGCGCGTTGTTCGAGGGTCGAAGGCTCGTTCGAAATCTGCCCGTGCGGGAGTTTGAACCGAAGCATCACGATCGGTGGATCGAGTGGATGAATGGCAGTGGATAATTACGGCGGCGGCGGTTCAACTTTTTCGTCGGTGTATAACCAATACACATTGAAACCCAGACCAGAGCCTTGAAGGTTTGGTTCGGGGCGCAACGTAAGTCGGGCGGTTTGAACCGACCCATCTTTTCTGAGCCTGAGCAGGGGGCCATCGAACATCAGCCACGCTTTCGAACAAAACTGGGTTGGGTTTGAAGAGAACAGTTCGGTGCGATTTGCGTGAAGCCGGCACGCGGCGATTCCATAATTTTGATCTGCCTGCTGAAGAGCTGTTTTCATGTTTTGCGGCCACCACAGGTTCGTTTCGTAAGACTGGCGATGGTGAGGGACGCGTACCCCTCCTTGGTGACAGTTGGCGAATTCGCTGAAATAACCGAGGAACGGGTCGGACGGACACAACAGAATCTGGGGCGCTGCAAGGTATCCCGTGTCCGCAAGAAGATCGAAATCTTGGGGCAGACTGCCGGCATCTTGTTCATAGACTTCAATTCCTTCACCAAGCTGCCGAAGCTGTGCAATACAGCCGGATCGTTTGCTGACCTGCCTGGACTTCTGAAACGCAGCAAAAGTCAGCGAGACCATGACTGCGACGATGAACACGCTGACAAGCAGCTCGACAAGCGTGAATCCGGCGCCGCTGCTGGCATTTAATCGCTTGACCATGTTTTTAGGAGAAGTTTACAAAGGCCCAAAGAGCTGAGCAGAACGCCAGACAGATACAACAGAAACAGGACCCATTCCAACAGTTCAGAGTGCGAAAGGTTTAGTCTCAGCCGAAGGACACTGCCGGCACCTGCGGCCGCCATGATCGAGAGCCCAGCGATAAGCGGAGCAGTTCCGGATTTTGGAACGAGTCGGATGCAGAGCACTGTTGTGCAAAATGCCACAATCGTTTCCAGCGAAACCGCTTGCATGAGCAGAGTTCCTGCCGAACTTCCGCCGAGCAAGTACAATAGGACGAAATTGATTCCGCCGATCATTGCGCAAGACAAAACGGCGCAGGTGATGATCTGTGAAAGGCGGTGCTTTACGGACAGTTCAGGTCTGAGCATCTGTAGGTTGCGCCGCCGCCGGAGCAGGCCGGCTCGGCCTGAGACTCATTGCAACAGTCATTATCTTGCCACGGAGAGCAGCAGATGGCTACTCCCTGCGAACACTGGTACCAGTACAAGATTCTTTGCCTGCTGAAGTTGTTGTTCCAGGGCAGAACAGGCGAGCAGTCCGTGCCAGGCGGGCGGAGTACGCACCAGTCCTGCGCCGTTGAGTTGATCGGAACACACGACTTGCAGGGGGTGAGCGGGAGGTTGTCGGCAGGCAGAGTTTGGGAGTCGGGTTCCTTGAGATGGCGGGAAGACCGGATCTGCTCCGCAGGTTGATCAACGGAAGGCGGCGTGGGTTCAGTAGAGTGGCATCCTGAGGTTTCTCGGGGCAGAAAATTCGGCGAATTAGGACGGTCTTCCAGCAGAATCAGTCCCAACTGCGAGAAAAAGAGCAAAGTAGAGACCGCCGACCGACTGGCAGATTCGATATCTGGCATACGCAGCAAGTACCCCCCTGGTGGGTTCTCTGTCAGCTAGTAATTATACTTGTTTTAGGATTTCCGCCCGTGGTCAGGGATTGACCGAGCCAACTAATGGCCTCGTGGGTACTGAACAGATGAGATCTCTGCGCGTCAACTACATCAAATGGCGAAAACGCCGTTTCGCGCGTTAATAATGGGGCTGGAAAATGACCACAAGAGAGAAGGTTGCGCATATTCTAAGGCGGTTTGGGCTTGGCGCCAGCAAGTCAGAGTTGGACTATTACGAAAGGCTGGGCGTTGACGGCACGCTCGACCGGCTGATCAACTTCGAAAAGGTGGATGAGGGGTTCAACATTCCGATTTACACCTTCGCGCGGGCTCAGGGAGACATTTTGCAGCTTCGTCCGCAGCAGGTTGCGGCTTGGTGGATTTTGCGGATGCTTGTTACGCAGCGTCCGATGCAGGAAAAACTCACGCTTTTTTGGCACGATCATTTTGCCATCAGCGGTTCGAAAGTGAATCAAGGGCTCTTGATGTACCAGTACTTGGAGACGTTGCGCAAAAATGCGAACGGCAATTTTATGTATCTTTTGCGGGATACGAGCAAAGAGCCCGCAATGCTGCAATGGCTCGACAACAACACCAACGTGAAAGGCAAACCGAACGAAAACTTCGCGCGCGAAGTGATGGAACTTTTCACGATGGGCATCGGACATTACACCGAAACCGACATTCAAGAGGCGGCACGGGCTTTCACCGGATGGAGTTTCGCAAGGGCCGGTGCGGCAAGGCCGACCAAAGAAGAAGTGGAAGATTCGGTGAAAAACGGCCAGCCGCTGGTGCAGTTTATGTTTCGTCCGCGGCTTCACGATGACGGAATGAAAAAGATCTTGGGTAATGAAGGAAACTTCACGGGCGACGATGTGATTGGGATTTTAGCGCCGAGGGAAGACACCGCGCGATACATCACGTCGAAACTGTGGAAGTTTTTTGCCATGGACGAGCTGCCGCAAAAACTGCACGATAAGCTCACTCGCCTGTATTTGGATAAAGGATTCGAAATCAAGCCGATCTTGTTTGCAATTGCGCAAGCGAACGAGTTTTATGAACCCAAATGCGTGCGGCACATGGTGAAAAGTCCTGTGGACTTCGTTGTGGGCTTGGGCAGGCAGCTTGGATTGGGTGTTCTGCTCACCCAGCAGTTCGATCCTGACAACACGAATGCCGTTCGGCAGTTTGGCGGCGCATTGCAGCAGCTGTTTGCGAGCATGTCGAACATGGGAATGCAGCTGCTGTTTCCGCCCGATGTCGCTGGTTGGGATTGGGGACCCCAATGGATTTCGTCGGCCACGATGGTGGAGAGGATCAAATTTGCCTCGACGCTGTATTCGGGCCGCAATGCGGCTGTGGCGGCTCAATGGGTCGCCGATTCGATCAAGGCGCGCAAGCCGAAGGATTCGAAAGATGTGGTAAACGATCTTTTGGAGATTTACGATACAAAACTGGGGGCGGCCGAGCTCAAAGGGATCATCGAGGTGTGCGACCAAAATGGCGGAATTGGGTGGCTGGAAAACGGCCAAAAGTCCCAAAAAGCGCTGCAGGCGATGTCAAAACTGATCTTTGCGGCACCAGATTTTCATTTTTGTTGAACAATCATAAGCACAGGAGAAACCGATGGCAGACAACCTTACAAGAAGAGACTTTTTGCGAAGCGGCGCGATTATCGCGGTGGGGATCGCTTCTCCGCCGTGGCTTGCCAAAATTGCGCGGGCCGACGTGCTGATGCAGGCCAAAGGCAACAAGATTGACCCCGATAATGTGCTGGTGGTCT
>JAJPJR010000011.1 GCA_021324165.1 Armatimonadota bacterium | reverse complement strand
TTTCGCGCGGCGCCTGTTGCGATTTGCAAGTTCGGCGGCTCGACGCGGACGTCCCA
The DNA here is from genome assembly GCA_021324165.1 of Armatimonadota bacterium. Taxonomy (GTDB): domain Bacteria; phylum Armatimonadota; class Fimbriimonadia; order Fimbriimonadales; family ATM1; genus JAJPJR01. The sequence continues at coordinate 6,342 of JAJPJR010000011.1, read as the reverse complement.
AATCTCTGCGCCGGGCTTGAGGCGCTCGCGCAATTCGTGATCGTCGCCAAGTCTGCTGTGCAGCGGATTCACGATTGAAAATCCGCGCTCGGCGGCTTCGATCAATTCAGCGCGCCATCCGTCGGGCAGAAGTCCGCCCGGCGGCGCGACTCCGATAATCAAGATGTCTGCGCCGAGCGCGGCAGCCTCCTGAATTGAATCAACCACCGGCACGTTTTTGATGTTCGATGAAATCGCCGACGTGCAGTCGTGCGCAAACTCCCGATCAATAACCGCGCGAATGTCGGCTTGCGAATAGCGCAAAAGGCCGAGTCCCATTTTTCCGGCCATCTCTCCCAAAAAGCCGTGCATCAAAATGGCGGTTTTTGCGCCGGGCCCCAATCGGATCATCGAAGCTGCGCCCCCAAGCCGGGAGAGTTGGAAGGGATCAGGGTTCCATCGCGCATTTCGATGCCCGCAGCGGGATCGGGATCTTGATTCAGATGGCTGTCAAGATCAATATGATCGAACAACGATCCAATTGCAGCTCCTGCCGAAATCGCGATTGATGATTCGCTGAAGCATCCGATCATGGTGGACTTGTTCAGTGCACGGCAGACCGCGACCGTGCGCAGCGCCTCGCTGATGCCACCAGTTTTCATCAGTTTTATGTTGACCCCGTCGCAAAACGGCGCGATCTTAGCGGCATCGCGAGCGTTGCGAACCGATTCATCATAAAAAATCGGCAGGCTGCGCGCTTCGAACAGCTTCGGAACGGATTCGAAATCTTCGTAATGCAGCGGCTGCTCCACGTAGGCGCATCCCCGCATGGAAAGCCATTCGGTCATCTTGATCGCGTCGTTCAGGTTCCAGCCTCCGTTGGCATCCACCCGGACCGGAACGCCGTCCGGCACAGATTCGGCGGCGGCGATGAAACGGCACTTGTCCGCTTCGATTCCGTCAGTTCCGCCAAGTTTGAGTTTGATCACCTTCGCGCCGGTTTCGGCGATCAACTGCGGAACCAGTGCGCGAATCTCTTCCGGATCGAGAATCCCAACGGTAACGCTGGTCGGAGGCATTTCGCGCGCGAGGCCGAGCAGTTGATACAACGGCAGCGAAGCGCGCCTGGCAAGCCAATCGAAACAGGCGATGTTCAGCGCGGCGCACGCCGCGGGCAGAACTGACTGTTTCAAGCAGACCGCTTCCACCCGGCTGATTTCGCCGGGCTGGAGAGGTTCGAGCGCGGGAAGAGCGGTTCTCAGCGACTGCTCTGCGGTTTCGGCGGTCTGCGGCACGCCGTAGCCGACGGGCGCCATTTCGCCGATCCCTTCTATGCCATCCTGCTCGACCTTCACAAACAGGTTGAGAGTTTCTGCGGCAATTCCTCGGCTGATTCTAAGCGGGCGCTTCCTTTTGATGAGCCGAGTGTGGAATGAAATGAGCACGGGACTGAAGAATATCCGATGGCAAAGGCGTGGCTTCCACACCGCGCCGTGCCGATACTATGGGTTGGAACGGTTTGTGCGCGCGCCGGTTCCCGGACGGCATGCGTGCATCGGGCGCGGATTGCGAAGGAAGAGAGAATGGCTTTATCAGTTAGACGCGGTGCCTTGAGAAGTTATATCGAGCGGTCGCTGCAGGAACTCCCTGCGCTGCCGCCCGTCATCAACCGGATCCTTCAGATTACGGAAGACCCTCACACGTCGGCGCAGGATTTGGAAAGGGTTCTTGCGCACGAACCCGCTCTTGTTGCGAAAATGCTCCGGGTGGTGAACAGCGCGTATTACGGGCTGGCTTCGCAGGTTTCCTCGATCAGCCACGCCGTTACGATTCTTGGATTCCATCAAGTCAGGAACCTGGCGCTTTCGGTCGCGGCGTTCGCGTTGGTTCGATCCAATCAGCCCGGACTCGCCAAACTTCAGCGTGCGTTCTGGCGGCATTCGTTCGGTGTTGGATTGGCGGCGCCGGAAATCGTAACCCAAAAGAAAGGCCAGCTTTCGCAGCGCGATGAGGCGCAAGTGGGCGGACTGTTGCACGACTTGGGCGCGCTGTTTCTGTTTTCAAGTTTCAGCGAACATTATCGCGAAGCGGTCGAACGCGCGAATCGTGAGCAGATTTCGCTGCCGGCGGCAGAGATCGCCCAGCTCGGAATCGCGCACGATGAAGTGGGTGGAATGATCGCCCGCATGTGGAACTTCCCCGAATCGCTCTGCTCGATCATCGAGCATCACCATGATTGGACGTTCGCGGAAGGCAACCTTACGATGGCGGCTGTTCAATCGGCGAACCACCTGGTGAGCGTTGCGGGATATCCGCTGTACCCGCTGCCCGAATCGCCGGGATCAGCCGAAGCGACCGCGTGGCTCGAAATGGACGACGCTTCACGCGAGGCGTTTATGGATTGGATTCGCGCACGCGTGGACGGCGCCGAACAGATCTTCGACATTTTGTGACTAACCAAATCATAACTGGGCCGGCGGCAGAACCGCGAGTATAATTCTTGTGGATGCCCCTGTCGTCTAGCGGCCAAGGACATCGCCCTCTCAAGGCGGAGATCGCCGGTTCGAATCCGGTCAGGGGTACCACGTTTTTCTTGAAGGGTTGATCGCCGCGAGTTGATCCTATGGCCGCATTCAAAGATATCACCGCTTATAACAGAGCGCAATCCGCTGCCGACCGCGCGATCTGCGACGGATTGCGATCCGCCATTGATGCGGCGCTTCCCGACGCGGAATCCAAAATCTGGCACGCGCATCCGGTTTGGTTTTTAGACGAGAATCCGATCGTTGGATACAGCAAACAGAAAAACGGCATCCGTTTGATGTTCTGGAGCGGCGCGGATTTTGACGAAACGCAGCTCAATCCGGGCACGGGAAAGTTCAAAGACGGTTCGATCTTCTACACTTCGGCTGATCAGCTGAACGAGAAAGATTTGAAAAGGTGGCTCAAAAAAGCGCGCACGATTCAGTGGGATTATAAGAACGTCGTTAAGCGAAAAGGGCGGCTCGTGCGGTTGAAATAACCGCGTGCCCAAGGCGGCCGCTACAAATCCTCGCCAAGGCCGGGGCCGTAAAACCTCGCAACGAACTGCTGATATTCGGGGCGATCGCAGATCGGCTTCCACCACGATTCATGCTCGTCGTACCAGGCGATGGTCTCGCGGAGCCCGCGGTCGAAATCCACCTGCGGTTTCCAGCCGAGCGAGCGGAGCTTGGACGAGTCCATGCTGTAACGCACGTCATGCGCCCCTTTGCGCGGATCTTCGATCTGTTTTATCAGCGATTCGGGCTTTGAGAGCAGATCGAGCAGAACGCGGGTGATCTCGCTGTTTTTGCGCTCATTCTCGGTGCCGATGTTATAGATTTCTCCCGGAGTTCCGCTGCGAAGCGCACAGTCAATCCCGGCCGCATGATCCATCACGTGAATCCATTCGCGCACTTGCGAGCCGTCGCCATACAACGGCACCTTTTTGTCTTGAAGCAAACGCACGGCAAAAAACGATATCAGTTTTTCGGGATATTGAAACGGGCCGTAGGAGTTTCCTCCCCGCGTAATGATCACCGGAGTTCCGAACGTTTTGAAATGCGCGCGGCATTGCAGATCGCCTGCGGCCTTGCTGGCGCTGTAAGGCGTGTTGGGAAGCAGAGGGGAATCCTCGGTGAACTTTCCGTGCGGCGCCGCGCCGTACACCTCGTCGGTGCTCACCTGCACCATTTTTTGCACGCCGCAGCCGCGCACAACTTTCAGCAGCTTCGAAACGCCGATCACGTTGGTCGTCAGAAAATCCGCATCCTCTAAAATGCTGCGGTCGTTGTGCGTCTCGGCAGCGAAGTTGACGATGGCAGACACGCTTCCCGATTTCACGACGTCGCTCACGGCGGCCTCGTCTTCGATTCTCGCCTGCACGAACGAAAACCGGCTCGATTCCTGCAGATCGGCGATTGTGGATAGGTTGCCGGAATATGTGAGGGCATCCAGTCCGATGATCGCATCTTCAGGATGATGCTTCAGCACATAACGGCAGTACGCGCTTCCGATAAACCCCGCACATCCCGTTACAAGCAGGGTCAAAGTTTGAACCTCGAATCCGGATCGTTTTCGTGCCGAATTTCATCCACGGGTTCGGATTTTCCAACACCCATAAACAGCCGGTCGGGAAAGTTCAGCACAAACGCGTCACTGGTGCCCACGTTTTTGTATGCGTGCACAACGCCGGGCGGCACAATCACGAACACCGGGTTCTCTTCGCCCACATCTTGCACGAACTCCACGGGCTCGAACTGCGGGCGGTTTTCCCACAAATACAGCCGGAACTTTCCCGAAAGAAACGCAAACCCGTCGGACTGCTCCCGGTGCTCGTGCGGGCCCCGTGCGATTCCCGGATGGGTCATGCTGATATATCCCATAGCGGGTCTGAATCCGGGCGGCAGTTCGTCATCGCGAAACGTTTCGATGAGCCACCCGCGCAGATCGGAATGCTTGGCAAGCGCGCGCATGATGACTCCCGGCAGAGGTTCGATTGCGTTCTTTATGTCCATGCTGATTTCAAGATTCCAAAAGCCGTTTGGCTTCTTGGGCAACGCGTTCGGGTGTCAGTCCCAGATGCGCATAAATCTCTTTATAAGGCGCGCTCGCGCCGAAACGGTTTAAGCCGATCGCGATTCCGGCGCTGCCCACCCACCGCTCCCAGCCAAGCGTTGCCGCGGCCTCCACACTGATCCGCTTTTGAACGTTCCGCGGAAGAACCGACTCTTGATATTCAGCGCCCTGCTGCTCAAACGCCTCCCAGCACGGCATGCTCACGATGCGAACGTGTTGCGCAGCGCCGCCGAGAAGTTGTTTCGCGCCGAAGCAGATCTCCAGCTCGGAACCGGTTCCTATGAGAATCATTTTAGGTTCGCCAATTGAATCGGATACCACATGCGCGCCTTTCATCGCGCTGAACGAATCGTCGGTGAGAATCGGAACCGACTGCCGCGTGAGAACGATCGCGGTCGGTCCGGTCGTTCGGTTCAAAGCGGTCATCCAAGCGGAGCGCGTCTCGTTCGCATCGGCGGGCCGGAAAACCCAAAGGTTTGGAATCGCTCTCAGCGACGCAAGGTGCTCGATCGGCTGGTGCGTTGGGCCGTCTTCACCGAGCCCGATGCTGTCGTGCGTAAACACAAAAATCGAAGGAGCGTGCATCAGCGCGGCAAGCCGAATCGCCGGCCGCATGTAATCGCTGAAAATCAGAAACGTTCCGCCGAACGCACGAAGTCCGCCGTGCAAATTGATGCCGTTGATCGCGCATCCCATCGCATGTTCGCGCACTCCGAAATACAGATTGCGTCCCGTGCGGGAGTTCTTTTCAAACGGCCCAGAGGCGTGGATGAGCGTGTTGTTCGATTCAGCAAGATCGGCGCTTCCTCCGATCAGTTCGGGCATCAGTTCAGCAAGCACGTTAATCAGTTGTCCGCTCGCGGCGCGGGTTGCGCAAGGCTTATCGAATTTGGGCAGGCGCGTTTCGATTCCGGTTGGAAGCCCGCGGCGGATTCGGCGCGCTAAGTCGGGCTGAGATTCCAATAAACGCTCCGTCTGCGCCGATTCTGCTCGATGCCGCTGACCGACTTCGCGCATGTGCGCAAGAACTTCATCAGGAACGAAAAACTTCGGCTCCAAAGGAATTCCGAGCGCCTGTTTCGCCAACTTGACTTCTTCTTCTCCCAACGCCGCTCCGTGCGCAGAAGATCTGCCCTGCTTGTTCGGCGCACCGAATCCGATCACCGTGCGCGCGATGATCAGTGATGGACGATCGGCTGCCGAAACCGCCTCTTTGATGTTTGCGCTGACTTCGTCCACCAACATCCCGTCGCAATTAGACACATGCCAGCCATAAGCCTCGAACCGTTTTCGCACATCTTCCGAAAACGCGAGATCGGTGGGCCCGTCAATCGTAACGTGGTTGCAGTCGTAAATGTAGATCAGTTTTCCGAGTCCCAGATGACCCGCAAGTGATGCTGCCTCGGCGCTCACCCCTTCCATCAGGTCGCCGTCGCTGCAGATGGCGAACGTGCGGTGGTTCACGATTTCGGGGAACTCGGCGTGAAGTTTCTGTTCTGCGATTGCCATCCCAACGCCGGTCGCAAACCCTTGGCCGAGCGGCCCGGTTGCCATTTCGACCCCCGGCGTCAGGCCGTTTTCTGGGTGGCCGGGGGTTTTGCTTCCCCATTGGCGGAACTGCTCGATGTCATCCAGCGACAGGTCGTATCCGGTGAGATACAACAGGCTGTAAAGCAGCATCGAACCGTGTCCGGCGCTCAGGATAAACCTGTCGCGGTTAGGCCAGTCGGGCCGTTTCGGATCAAATCTCAGATGATCGCGGAA
>JAJPJR010000076.1 GCA_021324165.1 Armatimonadota bacterium | reverse complement strand
CCGGGTGAGCCATGATCTCCTTGTTATATCGTCGGATTCCGCGGGTTGCCTTATCGGCGGCTCCGTTGGCCACCCGGCCGCTCCACACCGCGTTGTGCGTAAAGATCAGCCCGCCTTCGTTCAGTTTCGGCACGGCGGCTTTGAGCGCCTCTGGGTAAAGGTGCTTGTCAATGTCAATCAAAATGCACCCGAATTTCCGTTTTTCACGTTTAAGAATCTCTATGGCATCGCCCACTTCGAACCGGCACCGAGACGCAAGTCCCGCTTTGGCGAGATATTTTTGGGCCTTCTCGCTGTTTTCCGGATCGTATTCGGTGTGAACCACCAAACCTTTTTTGCCCACTGCGCTTGCGAACCAGACGGTTGAATATCCGAAGCCCGAGCCCATTTCGAAGACCGAATCAATCCCGCACGCCATCGTGAGGATCGCCATCCGCCTGCCGCATTGCGGACCGATGATCGGAAACGATCGGCGGCGCGCTTCTGCCTCCATCTCTTTCAGCACGCGGCTGTTCGACGGTTCCAACGAAAGAAGATACTGATTTACTGCTCGCGGGAGGAGACTTGCCATTGATTGATCACTTCCGGTGCGGATTTTAGCGTAATTGCGACGCTGCAATACTTCGATTCGCTGAGTTCTATCGCCCTGGCGACGGCTTGTTCGTCAACATTTTCGCCTTCGATGAAATGTTTGATCACGATTTTGGTGAACGGCCTGGGATAAACGCCTTTGGGCGGGCGTTCACCCAAAACTTCCAACCGATAGTTCGTAACCTTCTGCCGCTTCTTTTCCAAAATGCTGATAACATCCATCGCGGTGCAGGCCGCAAGCGATGTGAGCAAACCCTCCATCGGTCCCGGATCCGATGCGTCGTTATCGCCATCGAACACGATTTCGCTCCCGGCGCCAGTTTTGGCGTGAAATCGCAAACCCGACTTCCAGTTGAGGACTGCTTCCATCGGTTGAACAGTTTACAGCATGTGAATGCGAACTACCAGATGTCAACCGCTTTTTCATCCGGCTGCATCGAGGCGAGGTGCTCCAGATGGTACACATCGTGTGAAACAAGCATGTGGGCAAGATCGTTCACGGTCATTTCACCGCGTTCAGGATGCATCACGGTTTTGGAGAAATCCTCTTTGGAAAGCGAGCTTAGGTATTGAATGGTTTTCTGCCGGTCGGCTTTAAACCGCGCGAGTTCGGCTTTCGGGTCTTTTGATTGATAGTCGTGGTCGAGCGCCATCTGCCCTTCGTCATAAGCCTCGATTCTGCCGCCCGGCGTTTCGACTCCCACTTTGATTCTTGCCAGCATGATCGGCTCCCAATCGGCCAGATGGCACACGCCTTCCCTTGCCGAAAACCGGTTAGGGTCGGTTTTGAGATCGTAATGTTCGGCACCCAGCCGGTTGATCTCCCGCTCGATCAGCCGCGGGGTCATCTCCAGCGCCCTCATATTATAAGGATCCATACGGTTAAGCATATCACCCATCGGCGGATCGGAGGTAATGTCGCAAAAACGGAGGAACTATGTTGAAAGAGTTTCGTGAATTTGCGATGAAGGGAAACATGATGGATTTGGCGGTAGGCATCATTTTGGGGGCCGCATTCGGAGCGATCGTGGCTTCGCTCGTAAAAGATGTGTTGATGCCGCCGATTGGACTTGCGCTGGGAGGACTCGACTTTTCGAACCTGTTTGTTGTGCTGAAGCCCGGTGCGGGCGGCGCCCAAACCTATCACACGGTGGACGAAGCCGCCAAGGCAGGCGCCGTAACGTTGAACTGGGGACTGTTCGTCAACACGATCATCAACTTCTTGATTGTGGCCGTGGCGATGTTCTTTGTCGTTAAATCGCTGAACAGGCTGAAAAAGAAAGAGGAAGCCGCTCCCGCCGCGCCGCCGCAGGTCGAGGTGCTGCTGACGGAAATACGAGATCTATTGAAGCAGCGATCCTGATTCGGGGGCACTCCGGTAAAATGCGTCCGTGACTCAAGGCGTTCGGCTGCTGCTGATGCGGGCCGTGAAATGGATCGCGGTGCCGTTCGCTTTGCTTTTGATCGGGTATTTCGTGGCAGGGCCGCTGCTGATGCCCCACATCAGTGGATATTTTATGAGAAAACAGCTCGGCGGTGCCGGCGGGCCGAAACAGCAGCCGTGAAAGTTCTGCTGTTCGAACCGAACCTCATCTGGTCAACTCGGCTTGCCAAATCAGTTTCGATGCTGGGACATGAACCGGTTTTGGCAGCCGGCGCAAGCAGCTGGGAAGACGCCGATCTGGCGATCGTTGATCTCAACGACCCCGCAAGCCTTGATGCCGTGAAACTGCTGAAGGCGAAAGGAATCACCGTTTTTGGCCATGCCGGACACAAGCAGAAGGACCTCATCGCACAAGGGATTGATGCCGGATGCAGCCGCGTGCTTTCCAACAGCGAAATCAGTTTCAGACTTGGCAGCGCGCTGAAAGAGTTGAACCATGCAGGATAGTTTCGGCCGCGAAATTGATTATCTTCGCGTGAGCGTTACCGACCGCTGCAACTTCCGTTGCATTTACTGCATGCCTGAGGACGGTTATCCGGTCGCGCCGAAATCCGAACTGCTGACGTTTGAAGAGATTGCGCGCGTGGTGCATCTGTGCGCCGACATGGGAACCACCAAGGTCCGCATCACCGGCGGTGAGCCGCTGATTCGCAAAGACCTTCCCGAACTGGTTTCGCAAATTCGAAGCCATTCCGGGATTTGTGACATCAGCGCAACCACCAACGCACACCTTTTGGCCCAAAACGCACAAAAACTGAAATCGGCCGGCTTGAACCGAATCAACATCAGCCTCGACACGCTGGACGAACAAAAATTCGCGACCATCGCCCGCCGCGGCAGCATCCGCACCGTGCTGGAAGGGATCGAGGCCGCACAACAAGCCGGGCTCGAGCCGATCAAAATCAACTGCGTGCTGATGAAAGGAGTGAACGACGACGAACTGGTTGACTTCGCTCGCTGGACTCTGCGAGCGCCGATTCATGTGCGGTTTATCGAACTGATGCCGATTCGGTGGAACCTGGATGAAACCGACAGTTTCACTTCGCTTTCGGAGCTCAGCGGAGGCCGCGGACTGTTTCAACTTCGAATTTCGCAAGACGAAGGCATGCTGAGCGATTCTCAAATGCGCAGGATGTTTGTGCCGTTTGAACAAGCCAAACGGACGATTGAAAACGAGTTCGGAAAACTGATTCCGTTCGACCTGCCGACCAACGGCCCAGCGCACACTTATAAAATCGAAAAAGCAGAAGGAAGCATCGGATTCATCAGCCAGATCAGCGCCGATTTGTGCGCCAGGTGCAACCGCATCCGCCTGACTGCCGATGGTCAACTTCGGCCATGTCTGATGTCGGACGGCGAACTCGATTTGCGAACGCCGATGCGCACAGGCGCGACGAACGACGAACTGAAACAGCTCATTCGCCATGTAATTTTGCACAAACCGGAGAGGCATTATCTGGCCGATGGTCAAAAGGTGATGGGCCGCGGAATGAGCCAGATCGGCGGCTGAGCATCGTATGTTTAAGATCTTTTCAAGAAACAGACCTCGCAAGGAGTTTCATTCGGAACTTTACGGCCCAGTGCACGACGCGATGCAGGACGTGCAAGCCTACGCGCAGTCGCACGGAGGAAAAATCGAACTGTTGAGCGTGTCGGACGAAGGCGTGGTCATCATTCGATTTCGCGGGGCGTGCGCTGGGTGCCCGATGTCCGATCTCACGCTGAAAATGGGGATCGAAGAGAGGCTTCGAGCGTTGGTGCCGCAGGTCACCAAGGTCGTTGTGCACTAAGGCTTCTTGAATCCAGTAAACTCCGCGCACTTATGACCTCTCCAATTCGCGTGCTTGTGGTGGACGACGAAGAACGGTATCGCCGCGTTCTGTTGCAGGTTTTTGGTTCGGTGCAGGATATTTCGGTTGTGGATGCGGCCACCGACGGCGTGCGCGGTCTTGAGATTGCGCTTTCGGAAGAGCCCGACGTGGTGCTCACCGATATCGAAATGCCGCATATGGACGGCATCGAGCTGATTCGCAAACTGCTGAAACGAAAGCGCGATGTGGCATGCGTCGTGCTGACCGCCCACGAAGAAAACGAAATGGTTTTCGATGCGATTCGCGCCGGAGCAATCGGGTTTCTGCTGAAGTCAAGTTCGCCGCCCGAAGTGATCGAAGCGGTTCGGCGGGCGGCAAAAGGAGAAGCCGTGCTTTCGCCAAGAATCGCCGCAATGGTGCTGCAAGATTTCAGGCGGCTTCACGACATGGGCGAGCTGGACGAAGAACACCTTTATGAACTGAGCAAGCGCGAACTTGAAATTTTGGAACTGGTGGCCAAAGGCAAGCGAAACAAAGACATCGCCAAAGATTTGGGACTTGCCGAAAAAACGGTCAAGAATCATGTGAGCAGCATTCTGAAAGCACTGCACGTGAACAGCAGAACCGAAGCCGCGATGAAAGCCTTACGCGAACGGCTCGTCGGCAGCTGACGGCTGCAGGCCGACCCTCAAATCAATGTGTGGAAGCAGTTCGCGATAATCGAGATCGGCGGCAGCAATCTGTTTTTTCGCGCAGATCGCCGCTGCGGCGCCTGCGGCCTCGCCCAACGCCCTGCAAACGGGCTGAATCCGCGTCGCACTTTGCGCGGCGAATGATGCGCTGATGTTCCGCCCCGCCATCAACAGGTTATCGAAACCTTTTGCCACGATGCATCCATAAGGAATTTCGTGATAATCGTCTTTGGGCAGACGAACGATTTTGATTCCACCCTCGGTCAGGTGAATGTCAATCGGATAACGGCTCCTGGCGATTGCGTTGGGAAACTTTTGGCACGAATTGTGATCATGTTCCGTCAGCCGATAGTTCCCAACAAGCCTGCGCGTTTCGCGCACTCCCAAAAGCGGCGCGATGACGCTCACATAACTTTGCGAAAACCCAGGGATAAACCGCACGCAAAACTGATGAATGCGATTGATCTTTTCGCGCCCAATCAGCAGAGCCTGCGTTCGGCTGAAACCGTCCAACGGATCGAACCCCACCAAGCGCGGACAGTTAAACGCAAGCTCATTCGGCCTGCCGTGCATGGTGAAAATCTGAAAATAGCCCAAATCGTCTTCTTGCAAAACTCCATCTGCAATCGCTTGTTCAATCGGAAGCTTCAGCCGGCTGTCTTTGGCTTCGCCGTATCCAGCGCTGAAAAAATCCACGCGATTCGGCTTGGCATCTTCGCCAAAAAACTGAATCACCTGTTCGATGTTCACGTTCGCAACGCAAAACCGCAGCGTTGTGGGCTGCCTGCGGCCGTCTTCATCGCCCGATTCGAATTCGGCGCCCGCCAAAAACCCGAGTTCGGCATCGCCGGTTGCGTCAACGAACATCTTCGCTTGCAAAAACGTTTCGCCGCCTTTTGTCCAAAGTTTGACCGCTTCGATGCGTTGACCTGTACGCATGGCTCCCGTAACGCTCGCGTTGAACAACATTTCGGCGCCCGCTTTTTGTGCAAGCCTTTCCAAAGCCAGGCCGACGGCAACCGGGTCGTACCACGTTTGTCCGTGCACAAAATCGGTTTCGCCTTTCAGGCGCGCATGCTCCTGTTGGATTTCCAGATTGACTCCGCCCGAAAGCTGCCGATCGCCCAAGTAGTTCGGCATCATCGGCGTTACCCATCCCATCGCCTGAGTGCCGCCCAAGCCGCTCAACTCTTCCACCACCAGGGTTCGCGCGCCAAGACCCGCAGCCTTGATCGCAGCCGCCGCTCCCGCAGTGCCGCCCCCGCAAACGATCACATCGTACATCGCCGCATAGTTTGGCCGATTCTTCATGAAAACATCTTGGCAATTGATGCACAATGCGCACCATGGCTGTTCGTGTTGGTTTTCTTTCCACGGCGCACATGCACGCTTTTTCTTATGCGAACGCGCTCGCCGAGCGCACAGATGTGCAGATCGTTGGTGTGTGGGACGACAATCCTGATCGCGGCGCAAAATTCGCTGATCGCTTTCTTTCCGAATTCGTTCCCGATCGCGACGCGCTTTTGAACCGCTGCGACGCCGTAATCGTGGCATCCGAAAACAAACGCCATGCCGAACTGGTGGAAGCCGCTGCCAACGCCAAATGCCACGTGCTTTGCGAAAAACCGCTCGCAACAACCGAAGAAGAGGGCGCGCGGATGCTCGCCGCCATTAAAACCAACAACATCAAACTCATGACCGCTTTTCCTTGCCGATATAGTCCTGCGTTCTTGCGATTGAAACAGCGGGTTGCATCCGGAGAAATCGGCGATCTGTTAGCGGCATGCTGCACCAATCACGGCCGCTGCCCATTCGATTGGTTTGTTCAAGGGGAAAAATCAGGCGGAGGCGCAATGACCGATCATGTGGTGCACGTGGTTGACCTTCTTCGAAGCCTCACTTCCGCCGAACCGATCGAAGTTTATGCGCAGACCAACAACATCGTTTATGGCCAGCAGTTCGAAGATATCGCCATGCTCCATGTGAAGTTTTCCAACGGTCTGTTCGCAACGATTGATTCCAGTTGGTCGCGCCCGGCGGCATATAAAACTTGGGGTGATGTTACGATGAACGTCATCGGCGAACGGGGCACAATTTCGCTGGACATGTTCTCCCAGGCGTTGGATCTGTACCGCAATGCAAACAACAGCCACAACCTTGCCTCCTACGGATCGGATTTCGATAGTGCGTTGATAGCAGAATTCATCAACTGCATCGTGGAAGACCAAGACCCGCCGATTACATTCGACGACGGGATGCGCGCCTCGCGCGTCGTGATGGCCGGCTACAAAAGCGCCGCAATGCATCAACCCGTTGCCGTTGCGCAATAGGCCTCATCCGCCTGCAGCGAGCGCTTCATCAATCCGCGATAAAAGTTCGGCCAGTTGAAACGGCTTTGCCACATATGCAAACGCACCCAGCCCCATCAGTCTTTCGATCTGCCGCTCGGTTACATCGGCGCTCACGATAATCACCGGAATCTTCTTCAGTTCCTCTTGAAGTTTCAGTTCGGTGAGCACTTTTGCACCGTCAATGTCAGGAAGATGAATATCCAACAGAATCACGTTCGGCTTATGCTCGCGCGCAAGATCAAGCCCCATCCGGCCTTGAATCGCTGCGATCATCCGGGTGTTCGGACGGCTTTCCAACAGCTGCTCCACAAGTTTGAAATTGGCCACATTGTCTTCGATATATAACACCGTCTTCTCGGTGCCGTCGATCACCTGCGGCTGGGATTTGTTGAATTGCCGCGATGCCGACCGCGACATCTCGGAAGCCGAGGCCATCGGCAGTTGAATGCAAAATGTCGAACCCACACCGTTTTCGTTGGAAGCGTAAGTGAGCGTGCCGCCCATCGCTTCGATCAGCCGCCTGCTCAAAGAAAGCCCAAGGCCTGTGCCTTCAATCATGTGCGCCTCGGCGCCCAGCCGTTCGAAAGGAGCGAACAGTTGACTGAGTTGTGCCGCCGGTATGCCTTTTCCGGTATCCACAACCTCGATGAAGACCGCGGTTTCGTGTTCGCGGCAGCGCACCCACGCCTTGCCGCCGGCCACGTTATACTTCGCGGCGTTCGAAAGCAAGTTCATCAACACTTGGCGCAGACGCTGCCGGTCGGACCTTACATAAACCGCCCCAACAGAAATTTCGTTGACGATCTCAATTCCAAATTTTTCGGCAATCGGCGAAACCAAATTGATCGCTTCAGAAATGACTTCACCCGCATCAACAGGCTCGATGGACAGCGCGATCTCACCCGCCTCGATGCGGCTGATATCCAGCACGTCGTTGATGAGATTCAAAAGGTGTTTGCCGGCATTCAGAATCTGCGTAACGGCTTCGCGCTGTCTTTCCTCAAGATGTTGCATATCCAGCAGCTGCGCGAAACCCAAAATCGCGTTCATCGGCGTTCGCAATTCGTGACTGATGCGCGAAAGAAACTGACTCTTGGCGGCGTTGGCATGTTCGGCTTGCGACATCGCCCGTTCGGCAGCCTCTCTCGCAGCCTCCGCTTCCGCACGCGCGCTTTCTGCCGCTCGTTGTGCGGCCATGATGTCGGTGATCTCCGTGCCCATGATTCCAACGCTCACCAACCTGCCGTCGGCATCGCGTATCGGAAACTGCACCACCTGAAACGTCGCCATTTTCGATCCCAAAGGAACTTCGCTGAGATATTCGATGGGCATTCCAGTGGCGATGACCGCATCGAACTGTTTTCGGCTGTTTTCGGCGACCTCCGGCCCATAAAAGTCCTCGATCTCTTTGCCGATTAACTCGTCTTTCGATCGGCCCATGACTTCCATCGCACGCTGGTTTACCATCTGGATTTTGCCATCCAACCCGCGAACGACCACCGATTGAGTAGTGTTCGAGATGATCTCGTTCAGCCGCCGCTCGCTCGACCGCAGCTGGTGTTGAAGCTTTTGCAACGCACCTGTCTCGGTGGAAAGCATCACGACAACCAAACTCGCCACGAACAGCGCGATAATCCCGCCGATAATCATCGAATACAAACTGAAGCTCGACAATGACAACGATTTCGCGCGCGCATCGTGCAGCGCGCGCTCTTCCACCTGTTCGAGTTCAAACGCTTTGGCGCGGAGTTCGTCCAAAAGTTTGGTGCCGGTGCCTTGGCGGACCATTTCAGCCGCCGATTTGAAACCGTTTGCATTCAGTCTGCGGATCATCTCGCGCGACCATTCGGTGCGCCTATCCAACAGCGAACGGATCATCGCCACGCGTTCGATCTGCGCCTTGTCTGAAACCAGCCCCCGCAAACGGTTTACGTCCTCAATTGCGCGGGCGGTGCTCTGCTCGAAACGGTTCAAATACATCGAATCTTGCGTGATCACATATCCTCGACCGTTCGACTGCAGATCGCTGGCGTCTCGGAAAAGTTCGGCATTCACGCGCAAGACCTGGTCCAACTCGATCGCCCGCTGAATGTACTGCCTGCTCCGCACCGTAGACCAAACGCTGAACACGCAGATCAAAATGAGCGCCAGAACGGCGGCTAAAAAGCCCAATGTGGTTTGTCGAAGCCTGAGATCGGCCATGGAATCCCCCGAAACAGAAGGTTCAACCCTTTACTTGCAAGACGCAATCTAAGTACCATTGGATGCACGAAAGAGGGCGATAACGCGTTCCCGCCTCCAGTCCAATCTATACTTTAATGACCATGTCCGACCCGATGAAGACTCAAATGCTCTCCGACCCGAACAAAACCATCATCAGTTCGGCTCCCAGCATCAACGCTACGCAGACCATTCAGCCCGTTCAGTGCCCAATCTGCAAAACGTTCAATCCTGCCGGGATGATCTACTGCGTCGAGTGCGGTCTGATTTTCGCCACCGAACTCCCCGAAGACGCGTTCGGGGCCCCCCAGGTCCGACCGCCGTGCCTGGTAGATGAAGGCGGGAAGGAGCAGTTTCTGCGGCCCGGCTCGAACATCGTAGGCCGCGAAGGTGATATTTTGTTGCAAGACGGCCGTGTCAGCCGGCGGCATGCCGAGATCACCCTCGACCCATCGGGTGTAACCGTCTCAGACCTGGGCAGCACCAACGGCACTAAACTGAACGGGCAGCCCCTTGCTCCCAACTCGCCCCAGAAGGTTAATCCAAACGATGCGCTCGAGTTTGGCGGGTATCGCATGACCCTGAGCATGCCCGGCGAATCCCAAGCCACCCAGATTCCGACGTCGAACAAAACCCAGACTATGGCCGCACCGCCTGGGGTCGAGCCTCACGCAGCATTGTTGCATTTTGAGGACCAAACCATGCCGCTGAAGTCGGGAGTGAATACCATCGGGCGCAAACCCGGCAACGATGTGGTGTTGTCAGACGGTTATGTAAGCGGCTCCCACGGCACCATCGAAGTAACCGACGATGGGTTCTATTTCACCGATCTGGGCAGCACCAACGGCTCGACCCTCAACGGGGCCAAAGTGCCCGCGAACGAGCGGGTGTCGCTGAACCCCGACGATGAACTTGAAATCGGTCGTACGAAGGTGAGAATAACGCGGGCTGAATAATTGCAAAAATATTGCACAACTGGCGCCGCGGTATGATCTCCGCAGTTCATGCAATCCAAACTTCAGCGCATCGAAGAGCAGTTCGAGGAAGTCCAGCGGCAGCTGCTCGACCCCGAAATCGCTTCGAACCCTGCACGGCTTCAAGAGCTGGGCAAGCGCAACGCCGAGCTACAGCCTGTGGTGGAAGCGTATCGGCGTCTCAAGAAACTCGACGCAGCGATTCGAGAAGCCAAGTCGCTGATTGACGATCCAGACATGCGCGATCTTGCGCTGGACGAAATCGCCAGGGCACAAGAGCAGAAGGACGCCGTGGAGCAGCAGCTCCGACTCATGCTTCTGCCCAAAGATCCGAACGACGACAAGAGCGTGATTATTGAGATCAAGCAGGGCACGGGCGGCGAAGAGGCGGCGCTTTTCGCGGCCGATCTGTTTCGCATGTACACGCGGTTTGCCGAACGCGAGGGCTGGAAGTGGGAACTGATCGAACTGCAGGAATCTGGAATTGGCGGAATCTCGAACGTAACGTTTGCGATCAACGCGAAGGGTGCATATTCGCTTCTGAAGCGCGAAACCGGCGTGCACCGCGTTCAGCGCGTTCCAAAAACCGAATCGAGCGGCAGGACTCACACGTCGGCGGCATCGGTGATTGTGATGCCGGAAGCCGCCGATGTGGATGTGCAGATCAAGCCCGACGAGCTGGAGATCTCGACGTTTCGATCCAGCAGCGCGGGCGGTCAGCACGTCAACAAAACCGAATCGGCGGTTAGAATCCGGCATAAGCCAACGGGAGTGGTGGTGTCGTGTCAAGACGAACGAAGTCAGATTCAAAACCGCGAACGCGCGATGCGAACGCTCCGCGCGAAACTGTTTGATCTAAAACTGCAGGAGCAGATGAACGAGCAGAGCGCGGTGCGGGCATCGGCGGGCCGCGGCGACCGCAGCGAAAAAATCCGCACTTACAACTATCCACAAAACCGCGTTACCGATCATCGCATCAACCTCGACGTTTACAACCTGAGCGGAATCATGGAGGGGGATTTACGCCCGATTTTGGATCAGCTGGTTGAAGATGAGCAGGCGCGCAAACTTGCGGAACACGGCGAACATGCCGAGGAGATTGGAGCCTGATGTCCGAAAAAGGCCTCACCTATCGCGGCGCAGGAGTGGACATCTCCGAGCAGAACAAGGCGATTGAACTTTTCAAAAGCGCCGTGAAATCCAGCTACAACCAACACGTGCTGAGCGATGTGGGTTCGTTCGGCGGACTTTTCGATGCGGCATTCGCCGGCTACTCGCACCCCGTGCTGGTGAGCAGCATTGACGGTGTGGGCACCAAAACCAAAATCGCGCATGCTCTTGGCCGGTACGACGGGCTTGGAGCCGATATCGTGAATCATTGCGTGAACGACATCTTGGTGCAGGGCGCCGAGCCGCTGTTCTTCTTGGACTATTTCGCAGCATCCAAACTCAGCGCTCAGGTGGCCGCTCAAGTTGTAGAAAGCGCCGCGCACGCGTGCAAACAGAACGGCTGCGCGCTGATCGGCGGCGAGATTGCGGAAATGCCCGGGGTGTATGCAGAAGGCGAAATTGACATTGTGGGCTGCATTGTTGGGGTCGTGGATAAACCGAACATTCTTCCCCGCGAGGTTCAACCGGGCGACGCTTTGGTGGGATTGCCCAGCGAGGGTCTTCACACCAACGGCTATTCGCTTGCCAGAAAAGCGCTGTTTGAAGTTGGTGGTTTCGATCTGCACGATTCAATCGGCACGCTGGGAGAAACGATCGGCGATGCGCTGATCCGTCCGCACAAATCGTATCTTGCCGATTTGAGGCCGCATCTGGCTTCGGGCGCGATTCATGCGCTCGCTCACATCACGGGCGGAGGGATCGAGGCGAATCTCAGCCGGGTGATTCCCGCTGGCCTGCGTGCTCAGATTGATTTTGAGAGTTGGACGCCGCCCCCGATTTTCGATCTGATCAGATCAGCGGGTTCGATTCCAGAATCCGAGATGCGCGCGGCGTTCAATTTGGGAATCGGAATGATCGCTGTCGTGAGCAGTCCGGATCCGCTGCTCGGTTCGATACCGGGTTCCGTTCAGATCGGCGTGGCAGCCGCGGAATAACGGGTTTGCAAAAAAAGACCCCGCACCGCAAGCGGTGCGGGGCTTCATGGTGAATGGGTTACATACCACCCATCGGCGAAGGCATTGCTGCCTTTTTCTTTGCTCTTCGGCGTTTGCGAGGCTTGGCGGCTCCAGCCGCGGCCTTTTTGGCCTTTGGCTTTCGCGCAGCCTTCTTCGCGGCCGGTTTGGCCGCCGCTTTCTTGCGTCGAGCTGGCTTTCGGGCCGTTTTCTTGGCAGCCGCTTTCTTGCGGGTGCCGGCCTTCTTCGCCGTAGACTTGCGCGCAGTTTTCTTGCGCGTTGTGGTCTTTCGCTTTGCAGTTGACTTCCTTGCGGTCGTCTTCTTCGCAGCGGTTCGTTTCTTTGCCGCCGGTTTGCGGGCGGTTTTCTTAGCAGTTGACTTTCGGGCGCCGGTTTTCTTCGCGGCTGCCTTCGGCTTCGCTGCTCGTCGTTTCGTGGCCTTTCTCACTTTGACACCTCCTTCTTTAGTCTTTGTGCTGGCCTTGGACTTTTTCGCTGTTACAGCCTTAGTCTTTGGTTTCGTTTCCTTAGAAGTCTTCGGTTTTTCGGCTTTTGCAGGTTCCTTCTGTTTCTTTGGAACCGCCGCCGGCTGGTCAGTCGGTTGTTGTTTTGGAGGCTTATATGCTTTGCCGGTTGCAGTCACGGCGGCGCATATCGGCCCGCTTCTATCCTTTATTATTCCATTTACGCGAAGCACAAACTCAAGACACACCTGCGGAAGTTCGTTGCGATACCGCACGTCGAAAACAACGAACTGGCTGCCCGCCGCCACAATCTGCGTTGGTCCCGGCGAGATTGTGGTCAAAGCGCCAGGCGTAATGCAAAGGCAGGTGATCGAGACGATATCGTTCGGTCTTACCTTTGCGCTTGGTCCGGCGGTGTACCGGATGCTGCGGTTCACGCCGATCGTTCCTCCCGACGGGGGAGTTACGATGATCGGCACGTAGCCTGGAAGTTTCTTTTGTCCGCCCTCGGTGGCTGCAGCCATCTTATTTTTTCCCCTTGGCAGTAGCGTTTTTCGGCTGCGGTTTGCGCCGTTTTCTCTTTGTCAGCGCGGTCAAACTCTTTTTGAGCTGGCTCGATACCGCTGAGACCTGAAGATGAAGCGATTCAACCCGTGCGCCCTCGATCCGCTGGATTTCGTGGCAATACGTCCCAGGGTTCGGATGAAGTATGCGAAACGACGCCATATCGCCTGCCTTCGTGCTCACACCATCGTAGATTTCGGCTCCAGGCGCCAAACACCATTTGATGGACACCGCCAATCCCGACGACGATTTGACGGAAACGGCGAAATACGTCCAACTGTTTGTGTTGACCTGCACTCCGTCCCCAGGCTCCACGATGATCGGAACGTAGCCCGGTCCTGGTGTTCTCAGGCTCATCTTCTGTCGCTTCTTCGCGGTCTTTTCCGATTTCTTTCTCAAAGTTTCTGTGGCGAGCGGAATCCGGAGATTCCGCGGTTCAGGCCGTCAGCGCCTTCCCAATGATGCTCTTCAAATCCATCGAAGATGCAACTTTTTTGGCGTTTTCGAGCCCATCACCTCCTAAGTTGCGACGTACCTCTTCCCAGATTCGATTCACCTCTTTTTTCTCGGAATCCGATATTTTTATGCCGCTTTCTGCCGCCAAACGCTCAGCTGCGACCATAAATGCCACCGCCGATTCGGGCTGATTGTTGTGAACTGCCGCCAAACTGAACCCTCCCAAGCACAGACGGATGCAGCTCTTATTGTCGGCCTCTTCGGCCAGTTTCAGACTCCGTTTCAGCAGATCCAGTTGGAAATCGGGCCCGTGAATCATCCGCAAAACTGTCCATCTATTATAAAGGGTTGTGGCCAACGTGCTCCAGTCAGAGGCCCGCTCCAACAGAGCGATCGCCCGTTCGGCGTACCCGTCTGCGCGCTCCAAATCGCCTTGTTCTTGGGCGATTCCCATCAGGTTGGTAAGGGCGATCCCTTCACGGTGCACGTCGTGAAGTTCCGCCAACGCTCCGATGCTTTCTTCCAGAAGCAGTCTTGCCGGTTCCAGTTCGCCCCGCGCCTGGTGAATCAGCGCGATGTTGTTCAACGCCGACGCAATCCAAACTTTGTCGCCCACATCCCGCCAAATGGATAGCGCTTCGTGAAACGCTTCGGACGCCCTGTCCAACACCCCTTCGGACCACAGAACGCTTCCCAACGCGCCGAGGCCTTTCGCCCTGAGCGCATCTCGTGCCTGATAGCGGCCAAGCGCATCTTGGAGCCAGCCCTCGGCTTCGACCATGTGTCCGGTAACGAACCAGTAACGGGCAAGATGATAACAGAACGTCAACCGCATCTCCGGCTCTACGCACCAGCCGAGAGCCGCCGCCAAGTTCTCGTGTTCGCGCGCAAACTGTTTGAGCCAAAACACCTGCTCGCTGCCTGCCAACTGCGCGTTCCCTTCTTTTGCAAACTCCATGAACTGCTTCAGGTGCCGGTCTTTTGCCGCGGCATCCTCGCCGCAGTCACGCAGTTTCTGCTGCGCATATTCTCGAATCGGCCCCAAGAATCGGTATCGGCATTCGTCAGCTCCCGAGTCCTCGACCAGAACCAAAGATTTGTCCACCAACGCGGCCAAAGTTTCCAGCATGTCACCTTCGCCGGGGCAGCAGCAAACCGCTTCCATGGCCTGATAGTTCCAGCCGCCGGCAAACACCGATGCGGCACGAAACGCGTACTGCTGAGAAGGCGACAGGCCGTCGTAACTCCAATCCATTGTCGCGCGAAACGTCCGCTGCCGCATCGGAACTCCCGAACTCTGCCCCGTGGAAAGCTTGATCCGATCTTTCAATTTGGAAGCGATCTGCTTGAGCGAAAGAACCGAAACTCGGGCCGAAGCGAGTTCGATCAGAAGCGGCAGACCCTCAAGGTCTCGAACGATCTCTTCCAGATCTGCGCGGCTCGAATCGTCCAGACGGAATTGCGGCGCAACCGCCGCCGCCCGATCTACAAACAGTTGAGCAGCCTCCGAAACCGAGGATTCCGAGCTGGACACATCCAGCGGCGGAACCCGAAACAGATACTCACCCGGAGTGTGCAAACGTTCGCGGCTGGTTGCCAGAATCGTTAGGTCCGGACAGGTGGAAACAAGCGCGTGAACGGTTTCGGCGGCGGATTCCAACACGTGCTCGCAGTTGTCGAACACGATCAACGCACTGCGATCTGAGAAGTACTGCTTCAACTGGTCTAAATAAGTCTGCTTCGAATTGGGAACAATGCCGATGGCAGTCGCTGCCGCCGATGCAACCGCTCCAGAGTCAACCACGCCTTCGAGCGCGACGAACCAGCACCCGTCAGAAAACCGTTCCAAAAGATTGCCGGCCGTTTGAACCGCAAGCCGGGTTTTTCCCGACCCTCCTGTGCCCGTGAGCGTTATCAGCCGATGCGCGTCCAGAGCCGAACGAATCTGTTCGAGTTCGCGCGATCTCCCTACAAAACTCGACGTTTGAACGGGAAGGTTGTTCGGCACCGCTTCCAACCCTTTGATCGGCGGAAACTGCAGATTGGAAAGTTGATACAAAGATTCCGCGCGCAACAGATCGCGCAGCCTGTGCCTGCCCAAGTGCAGCAGTTCGAATTGGCCGCGGCTTTGCCGGCTTAGGAGTTCAACGGCTTCGCTCACGAGCACTTGGCCGCCGTGACACACCTCGAGCATTCTTGCGCAGCGGTTGAGCGGTTTTCCAAAGAAATCTCCGCCGCGCTCGTCGGCATCGCCAAAATGAATCACGATGCGCACTTTGATCTGCTGGCTGTTTGTCCAGTTCTGGGCGGCGAGTTGTTCTTGCGACATCTGTGCGGCTCTGATCGCGCTCACAGGCTCGCCGAACACCGCAAAGAACGCATCGCCCTGGGTTTTGAATATCGTTCCTTCGCACTGCTCGATCGCCCGGCGGACAATCTCGTCGTGAACGGCCAAGTTGGAACGCATCGCGTCGGGGTCGCTTTCCCACAGCCGCGAACTGCCTTCGATGTCAGTAACCAGAAACGTCCTCTCCACCCTGAACCATTGTAGTCCAGGTTGAGAAGGTGCGTTGGCAGGAAGGGTCTTAGGATTTGACGTGAATCGGCTTTTTGCCGGCTTCGACCCTCACGAACTCCTTGACTTGGGCCGATCCGAGCATCTCGCCGACCTTTTTGCTGAGGTCGGCATACCATTGCTGTTCCAGCAGCACGATTTGCGAGAGGAGTTCCTTGGCAACCTTGCCTTCGGCGATCTTCTGCGCGATTTCAGGGTTTTTCCCCGCCTCAATCGCTTTCTGTTTTTCGAGTTCGATCTCTTTTTCCAACCGGGTCTGATCTACATGCTCGCGCGCGATGAATTCAGGAGTGAACGCGACCACTTGCATGCCCACTTTTCGGGCGAGGTCTTCTTCGCCTTCGCTCAGCGCGACGATTGCGGCTTTCGCCCGGTCGTGATGCAGATATCCTCCGACTGCGCCTTCCGAGCTCACGCGAATCACCGGCCCGAGTTGAATGTTTTCGCGAATCTTGCCTACGGCTTCTTCGATCAGCTGAGCAACGGATTTGCCGTCAACGACCGCGTTCAGCGGATCGGTGCCCGGATCGTTTTTCACAAAAGCGTCGGCGAGTTTTTGCGCAAGCGCGATGAAATCTTCATTTCGCGCCACAAAATCGGTTTCGCAAAGAAGCGACACGGCGGCGATCACGTTGTCGGATTTAGATATGGCGACCGTTCCGGCGGATACCGCTCGATCCTGTCTTTTCACATACGCGAGTTTGCCGCTTTCTTTCAAAAGCGTTTTGGCTCGGTCAATCAGAGCGTCGTCGCCGCTTACTCCTTCGGCTTCGGCGGCTTCGAGCGCTCTTTTGCATTCCATCATCGGCGCGTCGGTCTCTTCGCGCAGCCTTTTTACTAATCCTGCTGATATTGCCATTCTGTTATTCTTCCTCCCGCCCGCGGCGGTTGCGGCCCGAAGCGGATTCGACTTCCTCTTCCAGTTCGAACTTTCGCAGCATTTCCATTTCCATTTCGCCAAGCGAAAGTTCTTCTTCGGTTGCAGCGCCTTCTTCGGCGGCGGTTTCTGCGGCGATCGTGTCCGCCGCTTTGATCGCCTCGTCATCCACGGGCCGAAGTTCGCTGATCAGATCGGCGATCTTTCCCGAAATCAGCCTCACGGCGCGGATCGCGTCGTCGTTGCCCGGAATCGCGAAGTCCGCATCGTCGGGATCGCAGTTTGTGTCGGCGATCGCCACAATCGGAATATTAAGTTTTCGCGCTTCCAAAACCGCATTCGACTCTTTTTTCAAATCCACAATGAAAATCAGATCGGGCGGCCCGCTCATGTCTTTGATTCCATCGAAAAACCGATGCAGCCGCTCCCGCTCCTTTTCGCGCATCATCCCTTCTTTTTTGGGAAGCCTTTCGAAGAAGCCCTCTTCGGCAAGTCTATCTAACTCTTTCATGCGCGAGATGCGCTGGCTGATCGTTTTCCAGTTGGTGAGCAGTCCGCCCATCCAACGCTCGGAAACATAAAACTGCTTGCACCGCGTTGCGGCTTCACGAATCGCGCTTTCGGTCTGCTTTTTCGTGCCGACAAACAGCACGTTGCCGCCTTTTTCGATCGTGTCCTTCACTTTCTCCATCGCCGCTTCAAAAAGCTTGATGGTCTGATGAAGGTCAATAATGTGAACGTTGTTGCGTGCGCCGTAGATGTACCGTTTCATCTTCGGATTCCACTGGCGCGTTCTGTGGCCGAAGTGAACCCCTGCTTCCAGGAGTTCGCGCATGGTAAGTGAACTCATTGTTTCTCCTTGGGTTTGCCTCCGGCCCTGCTCATCCCAACCTATTCGGGACACCCTGGAGCGTGCGGGCCGTGCGGAATGAACGGATTATACCTGGGGTGTATCCTCTGCCGATCATGCCGCAACAAGCCCGCTCGATCGGTTGGCAGTTTGGAATGTCGGCCTACTGGTTCGCCACGGCGATGAAATGGTTTGCGATTCTCATCGGCTTGAACTTGATCGTGGAACCGATGGTCCCTGGCGGCGACAAAGGCATGTATTGGGGCCGAGTAGTAGGAATCGGCGCGGCGTGGGCGATGATCGGCCCGGCGCTGTTCGGCTGGTTGTCGGGAGTTCTTCGCGAAAAAATCGGCAGTTGGAGGCCGTGGCTTGCGGTTGGAAGCGTTCTCACCTCGCTCGCGCTGTTTTTTCTTTCCGATCCTAAAAACTATCTGGTCATCGTGTTTGCGTATCTTCTGCTGCAAGTTTCCGATGATCTTGCCACCGGGCCGTACAGCGCGATCCTTCCTTCGCTGGTTCCGGAAGAGCAGAGAGGCCGCGCAAGCGGCATCATGAGCCTCGTTCAGTTCGCCGCTCAGCTCGCCGCAGGAGTCACCGCCATTGCGCTTGGGAGTCTGCGGTTGCTGTTCTTGTCCATCGCGGCCGTCAATCTGGTTTGCGCAGTGATAACGCTCGCGACTGTACGCGAAGAGTTGGCGCCGCGATCCAAAACCAAACAGACCTTTCTGCAGGCATGGACTTCGCCTTGGAAAATTCCCGACTTCACTTGGTGTTGGTTCACTCGATTCCTCAACGCGCTTGGGTTTTATGTGATCGTCACCTATCTGTCTTATTATCTGCTCGACTCCGTCCGTGTGTATCAACTGTTCGGGCGCGACCTTGGCGGCGGCGGCAAACCCGAAGACCAAGCGCAGCACGCGGTGTTTCTTGTGGCGCTGCTGATCTCATTTCTTGCCGGAGTCGGCGCGGTGATCGGCGGAAGGCTTTCTGACAAGATTGGTAGAAAGCGGGTGATCTATGCGGCCGGAACTACAATGGCGGTCGCGCTGCCCGCACTCGCGTTCTTCCACGAGTTCACACTCATCGTGTTTTTGGCGATGCCGTTCGGTTTGGCATACGGCGCGTACGATTCGGCAGGTTGGGCTTTGGTTTCCGATGTGCTTCCCGATCCTGAAGAGTTCGCCAAAGACATGGGGTTGTGGCAGTCTTCGATCGCGGCGCCGCAGATCGTGAGCGGCCTGCTTGTGGGGCCGATCATTGATGCGCTGAACAGGTGGCAGTCTGGAGCAAGTTATAACTTCGTGTTTCTGTTCGCTGCCGTTGCCTATCTGTTCTCAACCGTTCTTGTGAAAAAGATTCGTGGGTCCACTTAGCGCCATTGACGATATCATCGCCGCTCCGATCACCGGAGTGTTCCGCGCGCCGGTCGCGGTCATCCGCGTATCGGGCGACGGATGTTGGGAGATCGCAAAGCGGATTTTCCAATCCAGTTCGCTTTCGCAGATAGAAAAGCCGCGCCATGCTTACTACGGCCAGATCGTTGACGATCAACGCACCGTGCTGGATGACGGCATCCTGCTGCTGTTCGAATCGGGGCACAGTTACACAAACGAAGAGTCGTTTGAAATCAGTTGTCACGGCAGTCCACAAATCGTGCGCTCGGTTCTAAATCTGATTCTCGCGCACGGCGCGCGCGAAGCCCGTCCCGGAGAGTTCACCGAGCGAGCGTTTATGAACGGCCGGATAGATTTGACTCAAGCCGAAGGTGTGCGGGAAGCGATCGAGGCAGATACAGAAATTCAAACAAAGAGGGCCGCTTCGCTGCGAAGCGGCGCGCTGTCCAAGCAGATCGCAGAACTGGAAGAGCCGATCGCAAGCCTGCTCGCGCTCACCGAAGCGACCGGCGATTTCGCCGAAGAGATCGGCGAGCTTGACCGCGAACAAGCCCACGCCGAAATCGAGCGGATCATTGCGCTCATCAACGCGATGCTTTCGGGTTTTGAATCCAGCCGCATCGCGCGCGAAGGTTTGCGCATCGCGATTGTGGGCAGGCCGAACGTGGGCAAATCTTCGCTGCTCAATGCGCTCGTGGGAACAGACCGCGCGATCGTAACCGCAGCCCCCGGCACCACCCGCGACACCATCGAAGAAGCCGTGCAGATCGAAGGCTTCCCAGTCGTTCTTACTGATACCGCCGGAATCCGCACCTCGGAAGACCCGATCGAGGCGATCGGAATCGAACGCGCCCGAAGGGCGGTCGAACAAGCCGACCAGGTTTGGCTCGTGTTCGATGTCAGCCGCGGGTGGACGCCTTCTGACCAGCAGGTTTTGGATTCGCTCCCCAAGCCTCCAAGCATGCTGATCGGCAATAAATGCGATTTGGGAGCACAAGCCTCCGACGCGGTGATCGTAAGCGCCGCCAAACGGATCGGCCTCGAACGGCTGGCGCATCACGTGCGGTCGGCCTTTCAGGAGAGCGGCGTGGGCATAGCCCTTATTAATGAGCGCCACCGTGAACACCTCACCGAAGCGAGGCACCTTTTGGAGCACGCCGCCGAAACCCTCCTCACCGATCTGCCCGCCGATCTGGTGTGCGTTGACCTTCAGTTCGCGCTCGATTCCCTTGGCCGCATCACCGGCAGAACCCCTTCCGAAGACCTTTTGGAGAGGGTGTTCCGCGACTTCTGCATCGGCAAGTAAGCCGCCCGGCCTACAGAACTCCAAACCCCACGCCGAGAATCCTAACCGGAAGAGTGTTTGGCCGAGCCTCAAACTTCGACCAGATTCTCAGGGATGGATCAAATGGACCAAATTGACTTGCAGTGCGCCGAGGCTTCGCGCTATCTGCTGCCCTATCTTTCCAAAGAGTTGGACGGCAAGCCCGAAGCCGAACAGTTCGAAGCCCACGTTCGCGACTGTCCTATCTGCAAATCGCTGGTGAAAGACAAGCGTCGTGCGCTTCAGGCGGTGCTTGCGGCGCTTGGCGCCCAAGAAACCGATTCTCAAAACGTGGACGCGCCCGTTGCGAAGTTCGCGCTTCAGCCCCGGCAGAAAAGAACGCTGGTGGTCAGCGCGGTGATCGGCACGGTGCTTTTGGCGATGTGCTGGCTGCTGCGTCCCGGTTCTGACCTCATCGGAGAAAAAATCGGTGCCTCGCTGAAAGTGGATCAGGCGGCTGTCTCGGCTCCGGTCAAAACCGAAACCGTCACGAAAACCGACGCAATCAAAACCGCTGAACCTGTTCCCGCCGATCCAAAACCGGTGAAAACGGCTGCGCCTTCCAAACCAGAACCAGCGAAGCAGAAAGCAGAAAAACCGATTTCACCGACCCAGCCGAAAATTTCTACGCATAAAACTCACAAACGAAGGTCTTCCGCCCGCTCGCGCGAACCGCTGAATCGAGTAACCGTGTTCGACGAAAACGGCAGCAAGGTGGGAGAAACCGTGCAATCAGGAGGAAAACCGTAAATGAAACTCATCACAGCTCTCATCGCGGCAGTTGCGACCGTGCAGGCGCCGTGGGCACAAAACACAAAAGAAACCGCGCCCGTGGTTTCCGCCGACCAAAAGGTAACCGTTTCGGCCCGTGGATCGGATGTGCGGTATGTGCTTTTCGATATTTTTTCGCAGGCCAAGAAAAGTTTCGTGGTCGAAGATACCGGCATCGTAAACCTGTTTTTGAACCTGAACGACGTGCCGTTCGATCAGGCCGTTGACTTGATCTGCCAAACCAGCTCGCTTGCTTGCGAGCAGAAAGACGGCATCTACGTTTTCAAGAAAGCCAAGAAACCCATCAGCCAAACGCAGACCACAGCGAACACATCGCAGGAACTGGAAGTGAAGGTCGTCAAACAGCTCGACCCTTCGATTCTCGACAAGCATCTGACGATTCGATTGGAGCAGGCTGAAATTCGGCGCGTGTTCAACGACATCGGCAAACAGATCGGCATCACCATTGAAGTGGCTCCGGAAGTGAAGAATCTGAAGGTGAACGCTTTTCTGGTAGACACTTCGCTCCGGTTCGCCTTGAACTCGCTCACGCAATCCGCGAAGTTGGTCTACTCGTTTACCGACCACAACACGATTCTTGTGAGCGACCCGGACAGCGTGAAAAACGGCGTCAGGTCGGAGACTGTGAACAGCGTGAACGCGGTCAAATCCAAGATCACCTGCAGCCAGTGCCACACCGAACTCCAGAAGGGCTGGAAATATTGCCCGGTCTGCGGGAACTACGTGGAGCGGGAAACCAAAGGTTAGCCTCCTGCGCGCCCCGGAACCTCAATTGGTGACATAATGTTGAATGCAATGTCCCTTCGGGGCGCACAGGTAACACCATGGCGATAACAAACGAAGTGCAAACCAACCCGATCAGCCTGACCGAACGAGCGGCGGCAGAAGTCAAATCTCTGCTCGCCGAGCAGAACAAGCCCGAAGCCGCCCTGCGCGTGTGGGTCGCCGGTGGAGGATGCTCGGGCCTGCAGTACGGCATGGCGATTGACGAGGCTCCCGCCGAGGAGTCCGACGTAACACTCACCGACCAAGACGTCAAGATTTTCATTGACCCCCTCAGCCTGAAATACATGACCGGCTCGGTGGTGGATTTCGTGGACGATCATTTGGGCGGCGGCTTTAAAATTGACAACCCGAACGCGGTGAAATCGTGCGGCTGCGGCAGTTCTTTCTCTCCTGGAGACGAAGAGATACCCGGTCTGGATAACGGCGGCGGTTGTGGAAGCTGCGGCTGCCACTAAAAACGCGCGAACTGAGTTCTTGAAAAGGCCCCTCAATCGGGGCTTTTTCATTTTTGCGCGCCGACTCCCGGCTCGACCAACGCTATCCGGAATCGGATCGCCTAAACGGCTCCCAAAAAGGCGCCTGCGGTCGGTTCGGGCATAATGCAAACCGCCGCCAACGATGATTCGCACCTTCGCCGAAATGATCAAGTTCGAACACTCGGTGTTCGCTCTTCCGTTTGCCATTGTGGGAATGCTGTACGCCGCGGGCGGCTGGCCCGGCTGGAAACCGTTTTTGCTGATTCTGATCGCGATGGTTGCAGCAAGAACCGCCGCCATGACTTTCAACCGGATTGCCGACCGACAGTTAGACGCGAAAAACGCACGCACTCGCAACCGGGCTCTTCCTGCCGGCCGCATCTCTCTGCGAGCCGCCTGGGGGTTCTTGCTCGCGTCGGTCGCGCTGTTTTTTGCAAGCGCTGCGCTGCTGAATTCGCTCGCGCTGCTGCTTTCGCCTTTGGCGCTTGCGATTCTGCTCGGATATTCCTACACCAAACGGTTCACGCCGCTGTGCCATCTGTTCGTAGGACTTGCGCTGGGAATCGCTCCCGCCGCAGCCTGGGTCGCAGTGAAAGGAGTTTTCAGCTGGACGCCGTTGTTTTGGATTCTGACTGTGATGTTCTGGACAGCCGGGTTCGACGTTTTGTATGCGCTGCAGGATGAAACGTTCGACAAAGCGCACAACCTAAAGAGCATTCCTGCGGCGCTCGGCCGCGCTCCTGCCATTGCCATCAGCCGGTTGTTTCACGTTCTGGCGATCGTGTTTGCGGTGTGCGCTGGAATCGTTGTGTCGGCTGGGCTGCCGTATTATGTGGGATGCGCGTTCGCGGCCTGCCTTCTAACCTACGAACAGTCTCTGGTTTCTCCCGCCAATCTCAGCAAACTTGATGTGGCATTTTTCACAATGAACGGATATGTTTCGATCGCTTTCGGTTTCTTCGCTATCCTCGACGTTCTTACCATGCCGCACCAGGCTTTACCGCTTTGAAACTCAAGCCGCTTTCACCCCTGCTGTTTCTTGCCAGAAACCCAGGCAGATCGCTGCCGATGATCGCGATCATCATGCTTGCAGTCGTCCTTATCGCGGGCATCGTGGCGATCATTGATTCCATTCCGCTTTCTGTGCAAAAAGTTTACGGATACAGCAGATTTCTTACGGGCGTTACGCCGCGCGGAGACATGTCGTACTTCCCCACCATTCTGCGCCATTTCGAAAAGTCTCCAGTTCCCATCGAACGCCGGATCATCTGCCGCACTTCGATTTTCAACGTCAACACCATTGTAGGGCCATGGCCGTTCGTTCTGCACGGCATCAACCCCAACGATTTCGATTACCTTTCTAACAAACTCCGGCTGGGCAGGCTCGATGGCCGGCAGCCGATTTCGGGCCGGGGCGAGGCCGTGATTACAAAGCCGATCGCCAAAAACCTGCGCCTTCATTTGGGCTCCATCATGCTCAGCCCTCATGATGAAAAAAACTATTCGCTGACGCCGGTCGTTGTCGTTGGCATTTATGACAGCGATCAATGGTTTGCCTACACCAGTTATGAGTATCTTGTTCAAACCCATTTCCCGCCTGTAGATGTCGCCATCTATTTCGCCAAAGATCAGCAAACCCAACGGCGGCTGGATGCCTGGGCCGACAAAACGCTCGCCGGAACCAAAGCGAACGTTTACACCTATCCCAAAGTCGAACGCGATACCGCCGAATCGCTGGCGGTGCTGTTTCGCATTTTAGACCTGGTTGTGGGGCTGCTTGTGGTGGTCATCACAATCATGATGTGCATGCTCGTGAACATCTATCTTTCACAGCGCATTGTGGAGTTCGGGCTCTTGCAGGCGATAGGAATCTCGCGCAAACGCCTTGTAACACGAACTGTTGCAGAGGCCGCGTGGATGATCCTTACCGGCTGGATCGTTGGTTCAGCCGTCACGGCTGCGGTTTTGACGCTCATTCGCAACGTTTTGATGAACCCCAAAGGCTATTACATTGATCCGCTCGATCCTCTCGCCTACGTTTACACGATTCCGGTGCCTGCCGCCGTGCTCATCACATCCATTGCTATCGTATTGATCAAATTCGCCAAATTCGACCCGATCGCCGTCATCGAAAGGAGGATTGTTTGATTCGAACAGAAACTGCGAGCCTCACATATTGGGATCATGGCCGGGCGATCAAAGCGTGCGATCAGATTTCGCTCGCCATTCGCAAAGATGAGTTCGTGGGCATTCTCGGACCAAGCGGGAGCGGAAAATCGTCGCTTCTTTATCTGCTCAGCGGATTGAAAGACCCCACCGCGGGCGTCGTTTTTTACGATGAACAACCGTACGCGCAAAGACCGCCTGATGAGCGGGCGGCGATTCGGTTGAACGCATTCGGGTTCGTGTTTCAACAGCCGTTTCTCATCGGGTTTCTCACCGCCTTGGAAAACGTGATGTGTGCCAATGGCAGCAGGCACGAACATCGCGCCAGAAAACTTCTTGAAAGCCTGGGCCTTCAAGACAAAATGAACCGCCTGCCTTCCGATCTTTCGGGCGGCGAAAAGCAGCGCGTCTGCATCGCCCGCGCATTGCTGCACGAGCCCAAGGTTGTGTTTGCCGACGAGCCCACCGCTTCGCTCGATCACGAAACCGGAACGCAAGTGGTGGAGATGCTGGTGCGCAATCGCAACGGCGCGCTCGTGATGGTGACTCACGACGAATCCATGCTCACGCAGGCCGACCGCGTTCTGCGCATCCACGAAGGACGTCTGCAGGAATCGTCATAATAGCGCTATGCGATTCTCCACTCGCGCCGTTCATTTGGGAATCAGACCCGCCGAAAACCACCTGCCCGTTTCCATGCCCATCTTCCAATCTTCCACGTTCGAGTGGGAAGACATGGAGCACGAGCCCGATCCGATTTATACGCGCTATGGCAACCCCACGCGCTACGGGCTTGAACAGCTGCTCGCTTCGCTTGAAGGCGGTCGGCACGCGCTTTGCACAAGCACCGGAATGGGCGCCGTCGCGACCGCTTTTTCGATTCTAAAAGCCGGCGATCACATCGTTTGCACGCGCGACGTTTATGGCGGAACCGCAAACTATCTGAAAAAAGCGCTCGCGCCGCTCGGCGTTGAACACACGTTTTGCGATATGACCCATCCGAACAACTTGTGCGCTGCATTGAAGCCGAACACAAAAATGGTGTGGCTCGAAACACCTTCTAACCCGATTTTGCAGATCACCGACATTCGCCGCTGCGCTCAAATCGCAAAAGAGGCGGGAGCGGTGGTCGGCGCCGATAATACATTCGCCTCGCCCTATTTCCAAAACCCGCTTTCGCTCGGCGTGGACGTCGTGATGCACTCGACCACAAAATATATCAACGGACACAACGATGTGGTCGGAGGCGTGCTCATTTGGAACGATGACAAGTTCACCGAACCGTTCCATCTGTTCACCAAAGTCGCTGGCTGCACGCCCGGCCCGTTCGACTGTTGGCTGATTCTGCGCGGCGCGCGGACGCTTGAACTCAGGATGAAACGCCATCAGGAATCCGCAATGAAAATAGCGGCATGGCTCTCCAGCCATCGCAATGTGCGCAAAGTGTTTTATCCAGGACTTCCTTCTCACCCAGGTCACGAAATTGCGAAAGCTCAGATGTCGGGCTTTTCGGGAATGGTGAGTTTTGAACTCGAAAACGCCGATGCAGCATCGCAAGCCGTGAAAAAAATGCGCTTGTTTGCATTTGCCGCGTCGCTCGGCGGCATTTCATCGCTCGTCGGCTATCCCGCCAAAATGAGCCATGCAATGCTGTCGCAGGAAGAGCGGAATGAGATGGGCGCGACCGACGGACTTTTGCGGTTGAGCATAGGATTGGAAGACCCCGACGATCTGATCGCCGATCTCGATGAGGCGCTCTAATTCGCTTTCATCAAATCAACTCTCATCTGCAGCATTGCGTTCATTCCGATTTCCCCTCTGCGTAATACGCCTCGATAACTCTATCCACAACGTCGTTCACGCTCATCTCGTCCGTTTCAATCACAACCGCTCCCGGCGCGATCATCAGCGGACTGTGTTCGCGCGAAGAATCGCGCTTGTCTCGTTCCACAATCTCTGCGCGGATGGTCTGAAAATCAGCATCTTCACCCCGCGCTTGCAGTTCCAAAACCCTGCGCCGCGCACGCTCATCCGCCGAAGCCGTCAAAAAAACTTTCAAACGCGCATCGGGACACACCACGGTGGTTGTGTCCCTGCCTTCCATCACCACCCTGCCGCCCCCAGCAAGCACTTTCTGCAATCGCACCATCGCCATTCGAACGCCCCGAAAAACGCTCACTCTGCTTGCCAAATCGCCAATTCTCTCAAGCCGAATCTCAGTTGTTACATCGTCTTCATCCAAGAAAACTTTCTGCGGTTCGCCCTGTTCAAAATGAATCGCAATCTGCTCTGCGATCTTCGTCACCGCCGCTTCATCTTTTGCATCCACGCCGCGCCGAACAACAGCCAAAGCAGCGCAGCGATACATCGCGCCCGTATCCAAAAACGTGAACCCCAACTTGCGCGCGACGGCGCGTGCCACCGTGCTCTTTCCTGCTCCCGCAGGACCATCAATCGCGATCGCGTCAATCACCGCTCAACCTCCTCAGTTCCATCTCAAAATTAGGAAAACTTGTGCTGATCGTTTCTGCGCCTTCGATCACCGTTTCGCCTTCTGCGATCAATCCCGCCATCGCAAACGCCATCGCCAGCCGATGATCGCGCTTCGCGTCAATCACCGCCGCCTTCAACGCCACGGGACCCGAAATGCTCATTCCGTCTTCGAAAACTTCAACTTCGGCTCCCATCGCCCGCAGTCCCGAAGCCACAGCCTCGATTCGATCGCTCTCTTTCACTCGCAGTTCCTGCGCGCCGCGGATTGTGGTGGTTCCTTCGCACTGAGTCGCCAAAACCGAAAGGATCGGAATCTCATCTATCACCGCGGGCACTTGCGAACCGCTGATCGAAAACGGTTTCAAATGCGCAGGCTTTTCAGTCCGCACATCGCCAGTCGGTTCGCCCGATTGATCTCCGCGT
>JAJPJR010000077.1 GCA_021324165.1 Armatimonadota bacterium | reverse complement strand
GCTTCGTTTGGCGGCAGAGTTTTATTTCAAGCGTGCCGAGAACGCGAAGGCGAAGTTTATGTGTTGTCCACCACATAAACTTCGCCTTCGCGTTCTCGGCACGCTTGCAATAAAACTCTGCCGCCAAACGAAGCGTGTCAATCTTGGCCCGAATCGCATCGGGCGGCGCCTGATCAAACGTCTTCGCGGCAGGCGCACGCGGTGAACCATCCGAGCCGATCGAGGCGGCTTCGGGAGTCTGCTTGGAACACCCCGCGGCAAAAAACCCCAAAGCGATCACACACAGCCCGATGCTCGTTTTCGTCATCGGCAGCAATTTTAGAGCAATACTCGCCACCGTGACCTATCTGCAGGCTTGCGAATACCTCCGTTCGCTTTCCGGCCGGGGCTGGAGGCTGGGGCTGGATCGGATTTCGGCGCTGCTCGACCTTCTTGAAAACCCGCACCTTGCTGGGCCGCGGTTTTTGCATGTCGCGGGAACCAACGGCAAAGGCAGCACTTGCGCGTTCATCGAATCGGTTCTTCGCAAAGCCGGGTTTCGAACCGGCGCGTTCTATTCGCCCTATGTGTTCGACATCCGCGAGCGGGTGCAGATCGGGGGCCGCCCGATTGACGAGCAGACGTTCGCCGCGGTGGTTGCGCAGGTGAAGACGGCCGCCGACAGCAGCAAAATGGAGGCATTCGGTGGGATCACCGAATTTGAAGCCAAAACCGCCGCGGGGTTTTTGGCGTGGAAACAGTCCGGTTGCGAATACGTCGCCCTTGAAACCGGACTTGGAGGCAGGCTCGATTCGACCAACGTAGTAGATCCGCTCGTCTCGGTAATCACCGAAATTGATTGGGATCATCAAAACCATTTGGGCGACACACTCGCAAAAATCGCGTTCGAAAAATCGGGAATCATCAAGCCGGGCAGGCCGGTGATCACAGGGGTGACCGACGCCGAACCGCTGGAAGTCATCAAGAACTCTGCGCGCGAAAGGAGGTGTGTGCTTTGGAGGGTGGGAGAGGAGATCTGCGTTGAAAGAGCGTGCGCGAGCGCGCTCGTCCGCACCCCGAAACGAAAAATTGTCATCGAGCCCTCTCTGCTGGGAAGGTTTCAATTCAAGAATGCGGCGATGGCGTTAGCGGCGATAGATGCGGCTGAAATCCCGGTCGCCGACTCCGACGTTCAAGAAGGCATCAAGAAGGCTTGGCTGCCGGGGCGGCTCCAGATCGTTCATGAGAATCCGAAGGTTGTGCTGGACGGCGCCCACAATCCGCAGTCGGCGCGCGAAACAGCGGCGGCGTTGGGAACGTATCGGCTGGTTTACTCGTGCACAAGGGGTCACGATCCGGCGGCGGTTTTGAACGAATTTCGTGCGGGGGCGATCGCCGTGTATCTCTGCCAGATGTCTTCGGATCGGGGGATGCCTCTGAGTGAGATCGAAGCCGCGGCGGGCGCATCAGGAATGAAATTCGAGGCTCACCCGAGCGTGGAAAGCGCCCTGCACCGAGCGCTCGAACAGAGCCGGCCTGGCGACACGGTGCTGGTTTCAGGCAGTTTTTATCATCTCGGCGAAGCGAGGCGGGCGGTATGCGGCACTTGACCTGGGGGTCTCAATCAAAGCATCATAACCGTATGCTCCGCAACTTCTCGCTTTTCACCCTTGCTCTCGCCCTGGCTTTCGGCGCGGGATGCTCTCGCGGCAAGTTCAACCAGTCGAGCGCAAACAAGCCCGACCACGTGTTGGTTGCCACCATTCCCCCCAACCTGACGAAACTCGATCCGGCCCAGGTGGAAGACGGCGACACGATCGAAGTGTTGAATCAGGTTTTCGAGGGGTTGGTTGCTTACGACGAAAACAACGAACTGGTGAACAACCTTGCCGAAAGCTGGACGGTCTCGCCAGACGGGCTCACATACACGTTCAAAATCAAGAAAGGTGTGAAGTTTCATTCGGGCCGCGAAATGACCGCCGAGGACGTGAAATACAGTTGGGATAGAGCCGCCAACCCCGCAGTGCTGAGCGGCACGGTGGAAGGATATATGGCCGACATCGTCGGCTTCAAAGAGTGCTGGGCAGGAAAAGCCAACGGGCTGAGCGGCGTTACGGTCATTGATCCGTACACGATTCAGGTCAAGATTATCGCGCCGAAAGGATACTGGCCGATGTATTTGCAGTATCCGTGCTACTTCGTTGTGGATAAGAACGTGGCGGGAATGGCGCCGATCACTTCGGTGAGTCAGATGGTGGGAACCGGGCCGTTCAAGATGACCTCGTTCACCGAAAACCAAGAGGTGGTTCTGACGCGGTTCGATGACTACCACGGCGGAAAGCCGAAGTTGGAATCCATTCACAGGCTGATTGCCAAAGACCCTCAGACGCGGCGTTCGCTTTATGAAAGCGGACGAGCCGACTGGGTGGCTTTGGAAAGGCAGGACAAGGCTTATGTGGATTCAAAGCCCGAACTCGCAAAAGCGTTGACCACCGTTGATCGAGCCGCGATCTGGTATTTAGGTTTCGGGCTCACGCAAAACGCGCAGCTTCGCGACCCCCGCGTCCGCCGGGCGTTCGCGATGGCGATCAATAAAGACCGGATCATTCAACAAGGGTTCGACAACATCAATCTGAAAGCCGAAGGGATCATTCCGCCGAGCGTGCCGGGCTACGACCCGAACTTTAAAGGGATTCCGTTCGATCCAGCCGGAGCAAAACAGCTGTTTGCGCAGGCGGGTTATCCAAACGGAAAAGGTTTCAATCCTTTGAAACTGTATTTCCGCGGAGACCGCGCCGATGCGAAAATCGTTGCAGAGATGGTAGCGCAGGATCTCGATCAGAACTTGGGCGTAAGGGTTGATCTCGCACCCACCGAATGGAAAGCGCTGCTGGAGATGCGGCGAAAAGGCGAACTGCCGTTTTTCCACATCCGGTGGAGCGCCGATTATCTGGACCCGCAAAACTTCTTATCGTTCATGCTTCGAACGGGAGCGAAGGAGAACTCGCTCGGATATTCGAACCCGAAATTCGACGCGCTGTGCGACAAGGCGGACGTTCTGCCGCTCACACAAAAAGAGGAGCGGTTCAGGCTGTATCGCGAAGCCCAAAAGATCGCGGTCGTGGATGATGCGATCTGGATTCCGATCTACTTTCAGCGCGACTTGGAGCTGGTAAGGCCTGGGGTCGAAGGCATCAGACGATCAGCCATGGGGCCGCTGCCTCACACGAGCACCGACGTTGTCTTCAGCCGTTGACACGCTCATCGCGCGCGAACCGTCGGCCTTGAAACCGATCGTCCGCTTGATTTTCGTGCGCCTGTTGTGGTCGGTACCCACGCTGGTATTCATCACGTTTCTCACGTTTCTAATCGGCGAACTCGCTCCCGGCGATGCCGCCACGGCGCTCGCGGGCGAAAAGGCGTCACCGGAGGCAGTGGCGCGGCTGCGGCATTCGCTCGGGCTCGATCAGCCGCTGTTGGTGCGATATGGGAGATTCGTCGTGAACGCGTGTCACCTTGATTTCGGACAGTCGTGGTTTCCGCCCTATCGTCCGGTCGGCGAAATCGTAAGCGAAGGCATGGGGTTTTCGCAGATGGGGCTGCTTGCACTGGCCGCGGTCTTCTGTTGCGCCGCGGTTTGGGTGTTCGTGCGGTTTTTGAATGCGCTCAAAGATTTCCGCGCGGTGTTCTGGTTCGGCGCGCTTGCGGTTGTTGTTGTGTTCGCGTGGCAGATTGCTCAGATCGCGATTTCGATGCCGCAGGGAAGAACGGGTCCTCTTGCGATTTACGCGATTCTGCTGGCTTCGGCGATGGGTGTGTTTTTCGGTTTCATCGCGGGAATCTGGCACGGAAAGTGGCCCGATCGGTTTGCAACCACGTTCTCGACGTTGGGAGTGTGCATCCCGACGTTTGTGTTGGCGCCTGTGCTGGTTTTGATTTTCGCGTTGAAACTGCAAGTGCTGCCGGACACATGGGTCGAAAACCCGAAAGAGGGAGTTTTTTGGTATCTGGTGCTGCCCGTTCTGATTTTAGCGATGCGCCCCGCCGCGGTGATCACCCGGCTCACGCGCGCGAGCATGATGGATGTGCTGAGTCAAGATTTCATCCGCACGGCGTCGGCAAAGGGCGTGCCGTTCTGGAAAGTGATGACCAAGCATGCATTTCGAAACTCTCTGGTAACGGTCGTAACGGCGATCGGGACGAGTTTTGGATTCCTGCTGACCGGCTCGTTCATCTTGGAAACGTTTTTCAGAATTCCTGGGCTTGGGCTCAAATCCATTGACGCGATTTATCAAGGCGACTTTCCTGTGATTCAAGCAACCGTGCTTTTGTTTGCGGTGCTGTTCATTCTTGTGAATCTTCTGGTTGATCTGATTCTGCCGCTGCTCGATCCGCGCATCCGGGGGTCGGCGGCATGAAGCGCGACTGGCTGTTCACGATCGGCATCGGGTTTCTGATCGCGCTGGTGGTTATGGCGATCATCGGCCCGATGCGATACGACGTTACCAAAGAGGTCGGAGCGAAGTTTCTGCCGCCGAGCGGCGCACATTGGCTGGGAACCGATCATTTGGGCCGCGATGTGTTCGCGCGGCTCTGTTTTGGAGCGCGCATGAGTCTGGCAATCGGCGTTTCGGTGCAGGTTTTCACGATCGCGTTCGGTTTGCTGATCGGCACGGCCGCCGGTTATGGCCCCAAATGGTCGGGAAATCTTCTGATGCGGTTCACCGATGCGATGTTCGCATTTCCCGACATTCTGCTTGCGATTCTGATCATGGGGATTCTTCGTTCTACGCACCTCACGTGGATGGATTCGCTTCCGAAAGTGGTGAGCGCTTCGCTGCCGGTTTTCGGCGCGCTCGCGGTTGTGGGGTGGCCGTCAATGGCGAGGCTGATCCGCAACCAGGTCTTAAGCCTCAAAGAGCAGGATTTTATTTTGGCGAGCAGAGCGCTCGGAGCGCCGCATTCGCACGTGGTATTCAAACACATTCTTCCGCACCTGTGGGGCGTGGTGCTTGCGGTGGCGATGGTAGGGATGGCGCTCGTGATTTTGGCTGAAGGATCGCTCTCGTTCCTTGGAATCGGAATTCCTCCGCCGTGGCCCAGTTGGGGCTCTATGATCAACGATGCTCGGTCATACATGGCGTCGTATCCGTGGCTTTTGGTGTGGCCCTGCCTTGCCCTGAGCCTATGCGTTCTTGCGCTTAACTTCGTGGGCGATGGACTTCGCGACCGGTTCGACCCGCGTCATGCGGCACGAACAGATCCGTAAGAAGTCGAAACTTATGGAGGGCCGCCGCGCGTATTGATCCGCATCGGGGTTCTCCTCTCGACCCCAGTTTTGGAGGAACAAGGATGGTAACGACAGTATTCGGAATCATGGCGTCGGCGCTCTTCCCACAGACCACCACTGCCGCGCCGCAGCAGATCGGAGGCGCGACCGCTCCGGCTGAAATTCGACAGGAAACCCGCGCCTCGGCCCCAACCCAGGCCGACTCGGCGCTCGACAAACGGGTCACCAAATCGCTCGACTCGGTTACCTTGAAAGAGGCGCTGAGCGCGCTCGCCGAACAAGGCTTGAGTTTTGTGGTGATCGAAAACGACAAGGCTCAGAACGTTCGGATTACGATTCATGTGGTGGATCAGCCGCTGCGCGATGTGATGGACGCGATCGCATCGGCATACGGCGGCCATTGGTCGAGAAAAGGCAGCGTGTACATTCTGAGCGACGGCCGAAATTCTGAGGCCCAGTTTGCTCCGTTTGAGTGGCGCGGGTTCGACCGCAACGCTCTCGGCCAGCACGAACTGCCGAAAGATCTCATGAAAAAGGATTCCGGCGCGGCAGCGTTGGTTCTGCCAAAGGAACTGATGAAAGACGATGAGATGAAACTGCAAATCCTGAATCCCGAGATTCAGAAAAAGATCGAGTCGGCGACGCAGGAAGCGATGAAAGCGCGCGACATGAATCCCGAAATGCAGAAAAAGATCGAATCGGCCATGCAGGAAGCGATGAAAGCGCGCGACATGAACCCTGAAATGCAGAAAAAGATCGAATCGGCCATGCAGGAAGCGATGAAAGCCCGCGTGCTTGATTCCACGCTGATGGGAGAGCCGAAAATGCTCTCGAACGAGATGCGTCTGTTCAGCTTTCCATCAGGTCAAAACTTCGACAAACTGCTCGGCAGCCTCACGCCGCAGCAGAAATCGCTCATGGCAAAGCGTGGATATCTCACGCCGAAAGACCTGACCAAAACGCAGCTCGGCTATCTTGGGAAACTGCCCGAAGGAGCGGACTGGTCGGTTT
Organism: Armatimonadota bacterium; assembly: GCA_021324165.1. Taxonomy (GTDB): domain Bacteria; phylum Armatimonadota; class Fimbriimonadia; order Fimbriimonadales; family ATM1; genus JAJPJR01. Next base: position 3,526 of record JAJPJR010000077.1, on the reverse strand, counting down.
CGATCAGCATCGGCGGCAAAACATTAAAGCTGCGATCCAAATAACGAGCAGCGGCTCCTTTCAGGGGAGCAGCAAGCGGCGCCGCGAACCACCTTGGCCGGCGCCGCGTTCTGTTTTTGGGAAGAAGCAGTAAACTTCGTTTGTGAGCGTTTTTCCGCCTCCGGTGTTTCCGGAACCTGTGAAGGTGCCAAACTGCGCCGCAGGTGAGCCGTACCCGCTGCGAATCCGGTTCATCAAGAAGGTGGCACTTCTTTCGTGCGCCGCGTGCGCGGGGCTTGCTGCATTGACGTGGCTGTGGACGCTCGAGCCGTTCCGCTCCGTTCTTCTTCGTCCGTCGCTGCATTCGTTTTATCTGTATTCGGTTGTCGCGCTCGGGCTGCTCATCGTTTCACGGAAGGCGTCGGTGTGGGTGCAGCTGATCTGCTTCTTGATCTGTTTTCCAACCTGGTCGGCTGTTGCGGCGACAGCGTGCATGAGCGCTTCCGGTTCGAACACTGCTTCCGCGGCGGCGGCGCTTTATGCCGCTTGGGTGATCGGCATGGCGGCTTACACTGCGCTGTGCGGAAAAGATTACAGCCATGTTGGTTCGTGCGTTCTGGTTTCGCTTTGGCTGATCGCCGCGGCAGTCTCGATCCATTTCGCTTTTTCGCTCAGCGCGGCGCAGGCCGTTCTTCTGACGGCAGGTTTTTTGGGAGTGAACCTATACTGGCATTATGACCTTGCGATGATCCTGCAGCGGCGGGCGATCAATGAAGCGCCGGCCGCGGTGTTCGATCTGTTTCGCGACGTTCTGAATTGTGTGAGTTATCCGGTGAGGGTCTACCGGTATCAAAAAGAAAGACCCAGGGTGCAGTTGAGATGGTAGTTGTGATGAAAGCCGATGCGACCGACGCCGATATCAACGGTGTATGCGCGGTCATCGAAGAGCACGGATTGGAACCGCTGCTGATGCCGGGAAACGTAATGGCGATCGGCATTCCGAGCGAAGTTCCCACGGATTTGCGCGAGCCGCTGCAGCAGAAGCTGCAGATTCTGCCGGGCGTGAGCAAAGTAACACAGGTCAGCCGTCCGTTCAAACTCGCATCGCGCGAGTTCCATTCGCAAGACACGATCGTGCGCGCGGGCGGCGTGGAGATCGGCGGAGAACGGTTCGTTGTGATGGCCGGCCCGTGCAGCATCGAAAGTTATGAGCAGTTGAAATCCGCCGCAGAGATCGTGAAGGCGAACGGTGCAACCGTGCTTCGCGGCGGCGCGTTCAAGCCGCGGACTTCGCCCTATTCGTTTCAGGGCCTTGCCATCGAAGGGCTTCGCATCATGCAGCAGGTGGGGAAGGAAGTGGGCATTACAACGGTTTCCGAAGTGATGTCGCCCGACATGGTGGAAACCGTGGCCGAACATGTGGACATTTTGCAGATCGGCGCGCGCAGCATGCAGAACTTCCCGCTGCTCATCGAAGCCGGCAAAAGCGGAAAACCCACCCTGCTGAAACGCGGAATGTGGGCTCCGATTGACGATTTTCTGCTCGCCGCGGAGTATCTGCTGGCGCACGGCAATCCCAACGTGATGCTGTGCGAGCGCGGAGTTACTCCGCTCGACAAGTCGTACACGCGCAACACCCTCGACCTGGCGGCCATTCCGGTGCTGAAAGAACATTCGCATCTTCCGGTGATCGTTGATCCAAGCCACGGAACGGGCGTTGCGAAATATGTGAAAAGCATGTCGCTTGCGGCGCTCGCCGCAGGAGCCGACGGCTTGATGGTCGAGGTGCATCCCGATCCGCGGACGGCGCTCTCGGACGCGGCGCAGGCGCTGCCGCCCGACAGCTTCGCCGAGATGATGTCCGCTCTGCGCGAAATGAGCGCCGTAACCGGCCGCTCTATGACCATGGGCGCGCGCTCATCTCGCATTTAGAGTCCGGTCGGTATACTTTCGCCGCCGCTGCCCTCTAGTTTAATGGCAGAACGACTGACTCTGGATCAGTTGGTTGGGGTTCGAATCCCTGGAGGGCAGCCATTAATCTTTTGTGAGCGCGCGCTCGAACCGCCGGTCGGGAATCAGCCACATAACCGCGACAATCACAAAAATCGCGCATGCGATCGCCGGATGCACAAACGCCAGGGGAATCGAAACGGCGTAAAGTATCCGCGACAGCAGCCCTTTGAAGTCGGATCCCAAGGCGCGTGCGAACGAGGAGTTTCGCCCGTGCAGAGATACCAACGCTCTAACCAGAATTGTGTACGCAATCGCCGCCGCAAGCAGAATGCATCCATAAACCGCGACCGGGGTTTTCGCATATCCGGTTGTTCCCATCCAAGCGGTTCCAAACGGCACAAGCGAAAGCCAAAACAGCAGATGCAGATTTGCCCAGAGCACTTTTCCGTTCACCTTCGAAATCGCTTGCAGCATGTGATGATGGTTGCTCCAATAAATGCCGAGGAACGCGAAGCTGAGTACATAACTCCCGAATTGCGGGGCGATCGCGCGCAGTTCGCTCAGCGAATCAGACTGCGGAGCGTGCAGTTCGAGCACCATAATCGTGATAATGATGGCGATCACGCCGTCGCTGAACGCTTCGAGCCGGTTCTTGGTCATCGGCGATCAATGCGCCGCTTTTCCGCGCGCCAAATCTGCGGTTTCATTCGATGCTTCCTTCGGCCTTGAACTGAACACACGTTCGGCGGCGACGCGCGGCCAGACGTACATCTTTCGAATTGGATAGATTTGTCCCTGCGCGAAAGTTTCTCCCAAAAAACCCCACGCGGCGGCGCCGTCGGTGCTCTCCGGCTCGAGAATATAAAAAATCAGTCCGCCGATCGGCTGAGCGCACGGCACGATGTAATCGCCTTTTTTGATCGCGATCTTTTCGGGCGCATAAGAACCTTCAAGCGTGATGAGTTTGTGATTTTGAAACGGGTTTTGAGCCTGCTGGAACGCGCTGATGGTGAACGATTCGCCGGAAACCGAACCGTCCTCTTTCGCCTGCATCACTGCCGCTCCATGCAGCAGCAGAAGATCAACCGTCTTCGTTTGTTCGGCAGGAATCAGATATGCCGCCGGAAACTTCTCGTATCGGCTGGCTTTGAACCGGTCATAAATCGGCATTTTCACGCGTTCGATGTTCGTGGGCCGGCCCGCGGGACGCGGCGTTCCTGCCGGCGGCTGCTTTTCCAACAGAACGAACTCTTCACCCCGCGAATCCAATTCGAATCGCACACCCAATCTGTGCTCTCCGCCGGAATTCGCCCATTCAATCGTGCGCTTATCCGCATCGCGGGTCATTTTGGTTACGAGCGCAGCGTCCGCCGCGATCTTTGTCAGCAACGCGTCAACGAACTGATAGGTGGTTTCCACGCGATCTTTGAAGGGAAGATAACTCACCGCTTCGGAAAGAATCGCGATGCGATTCCTAAAGCCGCCGTAATTGGAAACGTATCTCGCTTCCGATCCAAACGTGCACCAAGCGCGCTTGCCTTGGTAGTTCAGATCGCCGATGTAGTCAAAAAACTCCCAACGATGTTGTTCGCGC